>NZ_JVGR01000028.1:0-12977 GCF_001073005.1 Streptococcus sp. 449_SSPC | reverse complement strand
GCAAGCTTCTGCTTCATGAATTTCTACGCCTTTTCTTTCACATAATAACCGTAAGATTTGACCAATACTTGCTTTGTATTTCCCATAGATTATCTGACGTCTATATTTTGGGGCGAAAACAATATGATACTTACAATTCCATGTAGTATGTGCTAAACTATTATTATCCTGTCTCATCAGGGGTCCTCCTTTTGTATATTAGTTAGTGGTCGGGAAACCTTATCTAATATAACACTTTAGGGGGACTTTTTTGATACATCGCTAAAAGCTTTTCGGAACCACTAGCACAGCTAGTGGTTTTCGTGAGACAACAAAAAAGAAGCTACGATTCATTCACGTAACTTCTTTTCTTTTTATCTAGCAACTAGAATTAGTTGTTAAGAGCTGCTGCCATTGTAGCTGCAACTTCTGATTCAAAGTCGTTAGATGCTTTTTCGATACCTTCACCAACTTCAAAGCGAACGAATTCTACTACTGAAGCGTTTACTGATTCAAGGTAAGCTTCAACTGTTTTGCTGTCGTCCATGATGTAAACTTGAGCAAGAAGTGTGTATGCTTGGTCAACTTTAGTGTTGTCAAGCAAGAAGCGGTCCATTTTACCTGGGATGATTTTATCCCAGATTTTTTCTGGTTTACCTTCAGCAGCCAACTCAGCTTTGATATCTTCTTCAGCTTGAGCAAGAACAGCATCAGTCAATTGAGCTTTAGAACCATATTTAAGGTGTGGAAGAGCTGGTTTGTTAACCATAGCACGGCTTTCGTTATCTTGATCGATAGCGTGGTTAAGTTGTGCCAATTCATCTTTGACAAATTGTTCGTCCAATTCAGTGTATGAAAGAACAGTTGGTTTCATCGCTGCGATGTGCATTGAGATTTGTTTTGCAAGAGCATCATCTCCACCTTCGATAACTGAAACAACACCGATACGTCCACCATTGTGTTGGTAAGCTCCGAAGTGTTGTGCATCAGTTTTCTCAACAACTGCAAAACGACGGAATGAAATCTTTTCACCGATAGTAGCTGTAGCAGTTACGTATGCAGCTTCAAGAGTTTCACCTGAAGGCATAGTCAATGCAAGTGCTTCTTCGTTGTTAGCTGGTTTACCTTCAGCAATTACTTTAGCTGTTTCGTTTACCAACTCAACGAATTGAGCGTTCTTCGCAACGAAGTCAGTTTCAGCATTAACTTCAACAACTGCTGCAACGTTACCGTTAACGTAAACACCAGTCAAACCTTCAGCTGCAACACGGTCAGCTTTCTTAGCTGCTTTAGCCATACCTTTTTCGCGAAGCAATTCAATCGCTTTTTCGATATCACCTTCAACTTCAACCAATGCTTTTTTAGCGTCCATGACACCAGCACCAGATTTTTCACGCAATTCTTTAACAAGTTTAGCTGTAATTTCTGCCATTTTGTTTTTCTCCAAATTTATTTTATCAAACTAAGGGGCAGGGCTGAGCCCCGCCCCTTAGGTGTTTGTCGTATCTTTAGTGGGCATTGAGCCCAAACCAATCTTAAAGATTAGTTGTTGTCACCTTCGACAACTTCAACGATTTCTTCGATTGAATCAGCTGCAGCTGCTTCTTGGAAATCTGCAGAAGCATCTTCACCTTGGTTACCTTCGATGATAGCATCAGCCATTTTTGAAGTAATCAATTTAACGGCACGGATAGCGTCATCGTTAGCTGGGATGATTACATCGATCTCATCTGGATCAGCGTTTGTATCAACCATCGCTACAACTGGGATACCAAGTTTTTTAGCTTCTTTAACAGCGATTTGTTCTTTGTGTGGGTCAACGATGTAGATTACATCTGGAATGCGAGGCATATCTTCGATACCACCCAAGAATTTTTCAAGACGTGCACGTTGTTTGTTAAGAAGTGCAACTTCTTTCTTAGGAAGAACTTCGAAAGTTCCATCAGCTTCCATTTGTTTGATTTCTTTCAAACGAGCGATACGTTTTTGGATAGTATCCCAGTTTGTAAGAGTACCACCCAACCAACGGTGGTTGATGTAGTATTGACCAGCACGAGTTGCTTCTTCAGCTACTGCTTCAGCTGCTTGTTTTTTAGTACCAACGAACAAGATTACTGCATCGTTAGCTGCTGCTTCACGAACGAATTCGTAAGCTGTATCAGCCATTTTTACAGTTTGTTGCAAGTCGATAACGTGGATTCCGTTACGTTCTGTGAAGATGTACTTAGCCATCTTAGGATTCCAGCGACGAGTTTGGTGACCGAAGTGAACACCAGCCTCAAGAAGTTGTTTCATTGAAATTACTGCCATGAGTATTTCTCCTTAAAAATTGTTTTTTCCTCTTCTAAGCTTTAGACTTGCAGTCCCACCCTGCGGCAACAAGACCACAATCGGCTTAGAATGAGTATTTGTCACTTTACGCAACTATAGTATTTTATCAAAAAAAGGGACATTTGACAAGCTCTAAAATCAGGCTAATCATTAGAAAAAATCCACTCGT
Organism: Streptococcus sp. 449_SSPC; assembly: GCF_001073005.1. Classification (NCBI taxonomy): domain Bacteria; kingdom Bacillati; phylum Bacillota; class Bacilli; order Lactobacillales; family Streptococcaceae; genus Streptococcus; species Streptococcus sp. 449_SSPC. The sequence continues at coordinate 10,498 of NZ_JVGR01000028.1, read as the reverse complement.
ATTAAAATTGCAATCGTTTTCTTTGAGGTTGATAAGTATTTTGTTTATAATTAGGCTATCAAAAATAGAGGAGGACATTATTTTGTCATTAGTCGGAAAAGAAATTATTGAATTTTCAGCACAAGCTTACCACAACGGGGAATTCATTACTGTTACAGATGAAGATGTTAAGGGAAAATGGGCTGTTTTCTGCTTCTACCCTGCAGATTTTTCATTTGTCTGCCCAACTGAACTCGGTGACCTTCAAGAACAATATGAAGCTCTTAAATCTCTTGGTGTAGAGGTTTACTCTGTCTCTACTGACACTCACTTTGTTCACAAAGCTTGGCATGATGACTCAGATGTTGTTGGAACTATTACTTATCCTATGATTGGAGATCCTTCACACCACATCTCACAAGGCTTTGATGTTCTTGGGGAAGATGGTCTCGCACAACGTGGTACATTCATCATTGATCCAGATGGCGTTATCCAAATGATGGAAATTAACGCTGATGGTATTGGACGTGATGCAAGCACTCTTATTGATAAAGTCCGTGCTGCTCAATATATTCGCCAACATCCAGGTGAAGTTTGTCCGGCCAAATGGAAAGAAGGAGCTGAAACACTTACTCCTAGCTTAGATCTTGTAGGTAAAATTTAACAACCAGGGGGTATCCATGGTCTTAGACAAAGAAATCAAGACGCAATTAGCACAATATTTAAATTTACTAGAATCTGATATTGTATTACAAACAGATTTAGGGGATGATGATAATTCTCGAAAAGTGAAGGAATTTCTTGACGAGATTGCCGCTATGTCTGACCGCATTAGTCTTGAATCAACACATTTAAAACGTCAACCTAGTTTTGGTATTGCACAAAAAGGGCAAAAAAGTCGTGTTATTTTCTCAGGCTTACCAATGGGCCACGAATTCACATCTTTCATTTTAGCTCTCTTGCAAGTTTCTGGTCGTCCACCTAAAGTTGATGAGGACACTATCGAACGTATCAAGAAGATTGATAAACCCATCGATTTAGAGACTTATGTTTCATTAACATGTCACAATTGTCCGGACGTTGTTCAAGCCTTTAATATAATGGCTGTTTTGAACCCAAATATCACTCACACCATGATTGAAGGTGGTATGTATCAGGATGAGGTCAAAGCCAAAGGTATCATGTCTGTTCCTACGGTTTACAAAGACCAAGAAGAATTTACATCTGGTCGTGCAACCATTGAACAGCTTGTAGAAAAATTGGACGGACCACTTGATGCTGATGCTTTCGCTGATAAAGGTGTCTATGATGTTTTGGTTATTGGTGGTGGTCCTGCTGGAAACAGTGCGGCCATCTATGCTGCCCGTAAAGGTTTAAAAACTGGTCTTTTAGCAGAAACCTTTGGTGGACAAGTTATCGAGACAGTCGGCATTGAGAACATGATTGGTACGCTATATACAGAAGGTCCTAAGTTAATGGCCCAAGTTGAGGAGCATACGAAATCTTATGATGTTGATATCATCAAAAGTCAATTAGCTACTGGCATTGAGAAGAAAGAACTTATTGAAGTGACACTGGCTAACGGTGCCGTTTTAAAATCCAAAACTGCTATCCTAGCTCTCGGAGCCAAATGGCGTAATATCAACGTTCCTGGCGAGGAAGAATTCCGCAATAAAGGTGTTACTTACTGCCCACACTGTGATGGTCCACTATTTGAAGGGAAGAATGTTGCAGTTATCGGTGGTGGTAACTCAGGTTTGGAAGCGGCTTTAGATTTAGCAGGCATTACTAAACATGTTACAGTCTTAGAGTTCTTACCTGAATTAAAGGCAGATCAAGTCTTACAAGAACGAGCTGCTAAAACTGATAATCTAACCATTCTTAAGAACGTTGCAACCAAAGAAATTGTTGGTCAAGATCATGTAACTGGTTTGAATTACGTTGAGCGTGATACAAACGCAGAAAAACATCTTGATCTTGAAGGTGTCTTTGTTCAAATTGGTCTTGTACCAAGTACTGCTTGGCTCAAAGATAGTGGCATTGAACTCAATGAGCGCCAAGAAATTATCGTTGATAAATTTGGTTCAACAAATATCCCTGGTATTTTTGCTGCAGGTGACTGTACAGATAGCGCCTACAAGCAAATTATTATCTCCATGGGGTCTGGTGCTACAGCTGCTATTGGAGCCTTTGATTACTTGATTAGACAATAATCAACACTAACATGTTAGTAATCAATCTACAACAGTTATAATTAATATGAAGAGGTTGAATGTCTTTCAACCTCTTTATGTTTCTTGTAAATAGGCAGTTTGAATAATCAACCAGTCAATTTGATGAAAGAGACTTGACGAATCTTTTTTTTTTCGATAGAATGGTATCTGTTATGGCGGTATAGCCAAGTGGTAAGGCACGGCTCTGCAAAAGCTTGATCGTCGGTTCAAATCCGTCTACCGCCTTCATAATACGAAGACACCTTAGGGTGTCTTTTTTCATTATTGCATATAAAAATACCCGAAGCTAGAAACCTCGGGTATTCATTATTCTTATTTAATCGCTTCAATCAAAGCTTCCGCTTGATTCTGAAGGCTTTCAAGAACTTCTTCAGTTGCTAGGAATTTCCCATCCGCCCAAGCTGTATCATTTACACGTGTCGCTGTAAAATCACCAACCACTTGGGTACGGATAAATGGTAACAAGTCTTTGTAGGCATCAAAAAGTTGATTGTGACCACCATTAGCAACTGATGACACGGTTACAATCTTATCTTGAAGAGCTGATGGCCCTGAAGGATCTGATAGGTCAAGGGCACGGCTCAACCAGTCAAGCAAATTTTTCACTAGCCCAGGAATTGAGAAATTATAAACCGGTGAGAAAATCCAAATTGCGTCTGCTGCCAAGACCTGTTCTCGAACTTCTGCCAAAACTGGAAGAACTGGACTTTCTAAATCCTGATTAAAAACAGGTACTTGACTATAGTCAAGATAAGAAATATTAGCTTTACCAGCTAGCATTTTCTCAGATTCTTCTGCTAATTGGTGGTTAAATGATCCCTTACGAAGAGACCCAACGATAAATAGAATGTTTTTCATAATACACTTCCTTTGTATTTCTAATAAATGTTTTTTATTACTACATAGTAATATATATAATTCCATTAGAAATATAAAGAAATATGCTCAAACATTCTTAAATTTTTTCAGGAGCTCTACCAACTGTTCCTGTTCTTCAGGTGTTAGAACGGAAAAAGTCTCCTCAATAGCTCGCTGATGTGGCGGGATTGCTGCTTGAATAATACGACGGCCCTCATCCGTCAAATCAACCTCGAAAGCACGCTTATCTGTTTGGCAGGCTTCTCGCGTCAACCAACCTTTTTTCTCCATATTTTTAATGACGACAGTCATATTCCCGGAGGTGGCAAGCATGCGGTCAATTAATTCGCCAATCTTCATACGTCCTTTGGCATTAAGCACGTCCATGACACCAAATTGAGTTGGTGTCAAATTAAATTCTTTAAAGGTCTCAGAAACCTTGGCATCGATGGTACGAAAAGCCTTACGCATAACTACCATACTTTTTACAGCCATGTTTTTATCTAAGTCACTCATTTCTAGTCCTTTCCAAATAGATGCTGTTTTTATTACTCTACCACAGTTTTTCTAAAAGTGGTATATGAAAATGAAAAAATAAGAAAAAAGAGTCCTTAGATATCTAACCAATACCTCAGAACTCTTTCATTTCTAACTATTACGATTCCAAAAAAGGGCTAATAAGATAACAGCACCTAGTACCGAAGGGACTATAGCAGTATCTGCTAGCATCGGTCCCCAATTTCCAAAAAGAAGCTGACCAACAAAAGCACCTAACCATCCAACAAAGGTCTTACCAATACAGCCCATACGTTCACCCCTATTTGATATAGCAGAGGCAATAAGGCCAATGAGAAAACCAACTATCATACTTCCAATCATGAGAAATCCTCCATCACTCTTAGATTGCCCAATCCCCATTTCGGAAGATCGGTACACGACTACCATCTTGGCGGATACCATCAATATCCATTTGATTTGAACCAATCATAAAGTCTACGTGTACATCAGAACGATTAAGACCAGCTTCCTTAAGCTCCTCTTCTGTCATGTCTGCCCCTCCCTCAACACTGGTAGCATAGGCTGCTCCAATAGCTAGGTGGTTGGATGCATTCTCATCAAAAAGAGTGTTAAAGAAGGTGATGCCTGACTGTGAAATAGGACTTGGATCTGGTACCAAAGCACATTCACCTAGAGCACGCGCCCCATTATTGTTGAAGACGAGATTCTTCATCACTTCATCGCCTTGGTCCGCTGTGATGTCTACAATTTCACCATCTTTGAAGGTTACCTTGATTCCCTCAATAATATTACCATTGTAGCTTAGAGGCTTTGTGCTTGAGACATAGCCATCTGCACGGCGAAAATCAGGTGCCGTAAAGACTTCTTCTGTTGGCATATTAGGAAGGAAGCCTTCACCTTGCGCATTAATGGCACCTGCAGACTCCCAAACGTGGTTTTTAGGTAATCCTAATGTCAAATCTGTTCCAGGTGCTTGGTAGTGTAAGGCTGAGAATTGTGCCTCATTGAGTAGGCGTGCTTTAGCATCCAAACGGTCAGCATGTTCCTTCCAAGCACGTACAGGGTCCTCTTCATAGACACGACAAGTCTTGAAAATTTGGTCCCAAAGTAAATCTACAGCTTCCTCATCACTCGAAGCATCGGTAAAGACCTTCTTAGCCCATTCCTTACCAGCTGCAGCAGCTACAGTCCAACTAACCTTATTAGACTGAGTTGCCACCTGCATAGGTTTAAAAGCCACTCCAGTAGCTTTAGCATGAGCAGATAAACGTTCAGGAGCTACACCATTAAGAGCACCTGGATCTGATGAACGAACACCTAAGCGACTTGCCTTCTTGGCCAACAAATATTCCATCTCAGCTTTTTTATAGGCAGGAACCTCTTCGATACGGTCCATATCAGCGTGCAAGAAGCGCTCGCGATTAATAATATCATCTGACCATTGAACGATTACCTCAGCTGCTCCTAGAGCATAGGCTTCTTTAACTAAGAGATGAGCTAGCTCTGCTTGTTCTACATCAATGCTCAAGGCCACTGTGTGACCAGGTTGCACATTAATCCCATTAGCAACCAATAATTTGGCATATTTCTCAAGATTTTCTTTAAAATTTGGTAAAACCATGATTAACTCCTTGAAACTATAATTTTCTATCAGTATACCATAAGACGAAGAAAAAGGTTTCTTCTCAGCTTTGGCTTTTTAACATCACATGCAGACCCCTAAACAAAAAGAGAACGGAGACTGACTCCATTCTCTCAAAGTTGATGACGATTCTCTTTAGCTATTAAAAGAAATCGTCAAAAAGACTTAATTGATTATCTTCTGGCATATTTCCTAGGATGCCCATTTCATCCAATTTTTCAACCAAGGTTGATGATAGGCCTCCTCGTTTACGTAATTCTGTCTTGGAAAGGAATTCACCTTCTTCACGCGCAGCAACCACTTGCTTAGCAACGTTCTCACCCAAACCTTCAAGTGCAATAAACGGTGGAATCAAAGTATCTCCTTCAATCAGAAATTCAGTTGCCTGACTCTTATAAAGATCCAACTGACCAAAGGTAAATCCACGTTCTAACATTTCATTGACAATTTCAAGCGTTGTAAATAAGTCATTTTCAACATTAGTCGCTTCATTTCGTTGGCGCTTCTCCTTAATATCTTCCATTCGAGCTTTAACAGCATCAAGACCCGCAGACATCGTCTTAAGCTCAAATGCTTTAGCTCGAATCGAGAAGTAGGCACAATAGTAATAAATAGGATGGTGCACTTTGAAATAAGCTACACGTAGGGCCATCATAACGTAGGCTGCCGCATGGGCTTTAGGGAACATGTACTTGATTTTACCACAAGATTCAATGTACCAGTCTGGAACATTATTTTCACGCATGGCTTGAATATAGCCATTACGCTCTTCTTCGGAAATCTTCAACCACATCCCCTTACGCACACGTTCCATGATCGTGAAGGCCATCTTAGGATCTAATCCCGCATGCATTAGGTATACCATGATATCATCACGACAACCGATAACTGTTTTCAGAGTGGCGATACCTTCCTTAATCAAATCTTGTGCATTACCTAACCAAACGTCTGTTCCGTGGGACAAACCAGATAACTGTAAGAGTTCCGCAAAGGTCGTCGGATGCGTCTCGTCGACCATACCACGAACAAAGTTAGTCCCAAACTCAGGGATTCCCAACATTCCCGTTGGTGTCCCAATCTGTTCAGGTGTTACCCCTAAAATATCAGTCCCTGAAAAAAGTTTCATTACATCTGGATCATCTGCTCGAATATCTTTTGGATCGATTCCTGATAAATCCTGCAACTTACGAATCATAGTCGGATCATCATGTCCCAGAATATCAAGCTTCAACACGTTCTCATCAATATCGTGGAAGTTAAAGTGAGTCGTCTGCCAGGCAGCCGTTACATCATCTGCCGGATATTGAACAGGTGTGAAATCATAGACATCCATATAATTTGGAATAACAACAATACCACCCGGGTGCTGACCTGTGTTTCGCTTAACACCCGCAGCCCCCATGGCTAAACGATCGACCTCGGCATCACGGTAAAACTTATTGTAATCACGTTCGTAACCTTTAACAAAACCATAAGCCGTCCGATCTGCAACAGTTCCTACTGTTCCGGCACGAAAAGCATATTGCTCTCCAAAAATATCACGAACGTCCAAGTGGGCTGATGGTTGATCATCACCGGAGAAGTTCAAATCGATATCAGGAACCTTATCCCCATCAAAACCTAGGAAGGTCTCGAAAGGAATATCCTGACCATCTTTTTTATACTCCGTTCCACATTCCGAACACTCCTTATCAGGCAAATCGAAGCCAGATCCATAGGAACCATCTGTAATAAACTCTGAGTGTTGACAATTAGGACATAGATAATGAGGTGGCATCGGATTGACCTCAGTAATTCCAATCATCGTCGCAACAAAACTAGATCCGACAGATCCACGCGAACCAACTAGGTAGCCACGTTCATTTGAACGGTTAACTAGCATCTGCGAAGCCAGGTAGATTACGGCAAAACCATTACCAAGAATTGAAGACAACTCTTTCTCAATTCGCAGGTCAATAATATCAGGCAAAGGATTTCCATAAAGCTCAAACGCTCTAGCATATGTCATCTCCGCAACCTGTTCTTCCGCACGATCAATGAAAGGTGTGTACAAGTCTTTTTTGACAACCTCAACCTCTTCAATTTGATCTGCCATAGCCTGCGTATTAGTTACAACAATTTCATAGGCTAAGTCTTTTCCCAAAAAGGCAAAGTCATCTAGCATCTCGTTAGTTGTCCTAAAATGAGCTTCAGGTAAAGGAGCAGGTTTCGCATTTTCTCCCTTACCAATTGGCCTATTAATCATGGCTCCTTGTCCCAAAGCACGAACAATGATTTCACGGTAAATGGCATCCTCAGGGTTGATATAGTGTACATTTCCTGTAGCCAGCACAGGCTTGTCCAGACGATTAGCGACTTCAATCAAATCCCGAATCAGTTGTTCTATAGCCTCCTCATCCTTGATTAAATCCTTTGCAATCAAGGGTGCATAAATTGCCGGTGGCATAACTTCAATAAAGTCATAATATTTAGCAACTTCAACCGCCTTGTCAATACCGTGAGACAGAAGCGTATCAAAAACCTCACCATCAGCACAAGCAGAACCTACAATAATTCCCTCACGATACTCATCTAAGACCGTACGAGGAATACGTGCTACTCCCTCAAAGTATGAGACATTTGATAAACTTACCAACTTAAAGATATTCTTCAAGCCAGTTTGATTCTGAACATATAGCGTCGCATGTTTAACACGAGACTTTTTATACGAATCTTCAGAAACCAAATCCGTGTTCAACTGTTCCAGATTAGTCAAACCGTGCTTATCAAACATATCTTTTATGAAGATAAACAACAAACGACCCGTAGCTTCCGCATCATAATTGGCCATATGGTGATGATCCAAAGCCACACCAAACCGCTTCGTCAAAGGCCCCAAACCATGACGCTTATACTCAGGATAAAGATTTCGTGCAAATTCTAAAGTATCAATAACCGGTTGTGAAATTGTTGGTAACTGATGTCTTTCATAATTGGCATTCATAAAACCAACGTCAAAGGTCGCATTATGGGCTACTAGCACAGTTCCTTGACAGAATTCTTGAAACTCCTGTAAAACTTGCACTAAAGGTTTAGCACCTTTAACATGATTATCAGTAATACCGGTCAACTCAGTAGTAAATGCAGAAAGAGGATGTCCTGGATCTATGAATTCATCAAATTGCTCAATAATATTACCTTTATGCATTTTTGATGCCGCAATCTGAATCAAATCATTGTGGACAGCAGACAAACCCGTTGTCTCAACGTCAAATACAACATAAGTTGCTTCTTTTAATTCCAAATTCTGGGAATTATAAACAATAGGAACTTTATCCTCAACAAGATTGGCTTCAAGACCAAAAATAGCCTTAATCCCAGCTTTCTTAGCCCTATGGTAGCCATGAGGAAAACTCTGAACATTAGCATGGTCAGTAATGGCAACTGCTGGATGTCCCCAAGAAGCCGCTGTATCAATAAGATCTTCAACAGTTGGCATTGCATCCATAGTCGACATGTTGGTATGCGCATGAAATTCCACACGCTTTTGTCCCTCAGGCATCAAATCCTTACGAGGAGTATGGGAAATCTCTTTAATATCTTGCACATTCATAGTCAGACTATGAGTGAAAGGATTATTCTCGATACGGCCACGAACCCTAACCCAGTTCCCCTTTTTTATCATATCGAACTTAGCAAGCTCATCACTATCTTTGACCCATCGTTGCATAGCAAAACTAGAGGTATAATCAGTTACCTTAAAATTAATAATAATTCGACCCGTCTTAGTTTCACGTTGCTCTACATCAAAAATATATCCTTCAAAAACAACACGATTCTCTTCAGAATTAATATCAACCATTGGCGTTATTTCAGCCTTATCAAAACTAGCTTGACGTTGACTTTGTTTCTCAGCAAAATTTTGTGATGGTTCGGTCACAGGTTTCGGTGCTGGGGCACTTTCAAGAATAGATTGAAGCGCTTGTCTTGCTTGAGACTCGGCTTGTTCTTGTAAAGAAACCTTATTTGTTTGGTAAGCCTCTTCTAAAGAAGATGAAGCTTCCTTATCTTCGACAACAGAAATGGATACATCAGATAAACCAACTTGAGAAAGAGATTTAGATATCAAAGAAATAAATCTATCCTGTACATTTTCCTTTATAATATGCTCTGGAGCTTTAACAAAAATACTATTATTCGAAATCTCAACCTTTAGATTTGAGAATAAAGAATAAGTAGAAAAGTGTGACACTTTTAAACTATCTAAAGCATATGAAAAATAATCTCCAAGTAAAGAATCATCGCAAGCAGTAGTAACTAAACGAATCTCAAAAGAAGCTTTAGCACCTAAAGAATTAAAAGAAGAGTGAAGTAAACTATCAAAAAGAGCAAAAGACTCATAAGACAGAACACTAGGAAAAGAAAAAACAAAAAACCATTGGCGTTTTGATTTAAATAGCTTTACTATTTCAATAGAACCATCTTTAATTTCTTTAAAAGCATCGTGATCTTCAGGAAAACGAATTTGTTTTAAGAGAAGCTGAAATTTATCAGACATAAAAAATAAACTCCTATAGACAAAAAAACACTCCTTAAGGAGTGTAACTTATACCGGCGGCCGGGGTCGAACCGGCACGTCCTTGCGGACACTGGATTTTGAGTCCAGCGCGTCTGCCAATTCCGCCACGCCGGCAAAGTATAACTGGGGTAGCTGGATTCGAACCAACGCATGAGGGAGTCAAAGTCCCTTGCCTTACCGCTTGGCTATACCCCAAAAATATAGGCGAATGAGGGGAATCGAACCCCCGAATGTCAGAGCCACAATCTGATGTGTTAACCACTTCACCACATTCGCCACTTTACTAACACGGGCAGTAGGAATTGAACCCACACTGAAGGTTTTGGAGACCTTAGTTCTACCTTTAAACTATGCCCGTAACTATGGAAGGGGAGGGATTCGAACCCCCGAACCCGAAGGAGCGGATTTACAGTCCGCCGCGTTTAGCCTCTTCGCTACCCTTCCAAAATATAAACAAATGGCGCGAGACGGAATCGAACCGCCGACACATGGAGCTTCAATCCATTGCTCTACCAACTGAGCTACCGAGCCATATTGCGGGAGCAGGATTTGAACCTACGACCTTCGGGTTATGAGCCCGACGAGCTACCTAGCTGCTCCATCCCGCGTTAATTATAAGGAGGATGTGGGATTCGAACCCACGCACGCTTTTACACGCCTGACGGTTTTCAAGACCGTTCCCTTCAGCCGGACTTGGGTAATCCTCCA
>NZ_JVGR01000027.1:0-3332 GCF_001073005.1 Streptococcus sp. 449_SSPC | reverse complement strand
TAATCGTTTTCTTATTTTTGTCTAAATTTCTTATATTTTCTTGAAAGTCTCTAAAATAGCACTATAATAGGAAGTAGGAAAAAGGAGGAAGAATTATGAAAGTACATTCTAATTTTACTGGACCTAAGTCCAAAAAACGTCTGATTGCATTCTCATGTGCTACTGCTCTTGCAAGTTTTACTTTAATCGCAAGACCTGCCTTTGCTGAGGAAACTAAGGCTGACAACGCATCTAACCTTGATACGACTGCTGCAACATCTACCAATGTGGAAACCACAGCAGACCTAGTAGAAACAAAGGTTGTCGAAACTCCTGCTACTACTGAAAATGTAGCTAGCACTGAAAGCACTACAAATGTCTCAGAACAAGCCACAACTTCTGTTGCAAGCTCTGAAGTTGCCAGTGAAACAGCTTCAACAACTGCAAGTGAAAGCCAAGCTCCTGCAGAATCAGCCACAGGCCAAACACGTGAGGCTGTAACTACAGACCGAGCTGCCAATGAGACTGCTTCAGCTACCGAAACTTCGAACAAGGAAACAAACGTCACTGGTGGTCAGTACTATAGAGACGAATATGGCTACTGGCATTACAAAGATGCTAGCGGTAAAGACCTGACTGGACCACAAACTATTGATGGCGTTAAGGTCTACTTTAGAGATAGTGGTGTTCAGGTTAAAGGGGAATTTACCTGGGACGGTCACTATTATGACAAAGACTCTGGTGCTCTTGTTACTAATAAATTCGTTGAAAATTATGGTAGAACCTATTACTTAGATGAAAATGGTAATAAGACAATTGGTTCCAAAGAAGTTAATGGAGCGTGGTATTATTTTGATCAGTATGGTGAACAAGTTAAAGGTAGATTTGCTTCTGATGACCGTTATTACGACGAAAACGGAAAACAAGTTGATTTCGGGACAAACCGCTATTTTGAATTAAACGGAAAATGGTACTATGCTGGAAATGATGGTGCTATTTTAAAGGGACCACAAACCATCGATGGCGTTAAGGTTTACTTCAATCAAGGTGGTGTTCAAGTTAAGGGCTATTTTGTTAGAAATGATACTAACAATAAAGAACACTATTACGACAAAGATTCTGGTGCACTAGTCACTAACAACTACGTTATTGCCTACGATAACTATACCCACCAAAATGAACGCTACTATGTTGATGAGCAGGGTATTCGTGTAAAAGGTGCTAAAACTATCAATGGTAAACAGGTTTACTTTACATATGATGGAAGACAAGTCTTCGACAATTTTGGTGACGATGGCTACTTCTATGATCAGGATGGTAACCGAGTCGACCTAGGCACAAACCGTTATGTTCAAATTAAAGGCAACTGGTACTACATCGGTAACGATGGAAAAATCTTGACAGGTGAACAAACTATTGATGGCGCTCATGTCTACTTTGGCTATAAAGGTATCCAAGTGAAAGGAGATTTTGACTACAACAAACAATTTCATGATAAAGACTCTGGAAATCTAGTTACTAATCGTTTCGTAACAGTTAAAGACAAAACCTACTTTATTGGAGCTGATAGTAAGGCTATCAAAGGGGCAACAGTCATCGACAACATTGAATACTTCTTTGATAAAGAAACTGGTGCTCAAGTTAAAGGAAATTTCGCAAGAAACGATAAATACTACGATGGGGTCACTGGTGCTCTCGTAACCAATAGCTATGTCCAAGTTGATAAAGACTGGTACTATGTAGGCAATGACGGTAAAAGACTTAAAGGTTCTCAAACCATTAACAATGTTCCTGTATACTTTGATCCTTATGGGGGTAAACAAGTAAAAGGAGAGTTTGGTGATAATGGTTACTATTACGACCAAAATTCTGGTGCCAAAGTAGATTTGGGAACAAGTCGCTATGTCCAAGTTAACGATAATTGGTACTACGTCAATGCTGAGGGTAAGATTCTCAAAGGCGAACAGACCATCGATGGGGTTCAAGTCCATTTTGATACTAAAACAGGGCAACAAATTAAAGGGGGCTTTACTGACAAAGATGGTAAATTAGTCATAAAAGAAAAATATTATCTATCTGGTACTCCTATGAGATATTATGATAAAGACTCCGGTGCTCTTGTAAAAAATCAATACTTCAACCATAATGGTAAATGGTACTATGCAGATGCAGAAGGTAATATCCTTAAAGGCTCACAAACCATCGATGGGGTACATGTTTACTTTGACTATAATGGTGTACAAGCTAAAGATACTGTTCTTGATGGTTACTACTACGATAAAGATACTGGCGCACGGAAAGAGCTCCCTCGTGATCAGTTTATTAAAATTGGTGACGATTTATACTATTTTAGCAGTAATGGACGAACTGGAAGTATAAGTGTTAACGGTAAGGATTACTATGTTGAGCAAAACGGAAGGGTCCTTCGTGGTTCCTTTAACATATATCAAAATCCACCTTACTATGATGATGAAACTGGCGAAGCTGTAGAAAAAACTGGTTTTGTTAAATCTCGCGGTAGTTGGTTCTACCTAGAAAATGGTAAAAAAGTCGCAGGTTTCAAAAAAATTGATGGGAAACTTTACTATTTCTCTGCCAATCCAATGAACAAATACGAAACAAACGAACAAGTTCGTGGAAAATTAGTTGGACCTAAGTTTTATATTTCTTTTCTTAGCAGAGCAGAAGACAACCCAACTTACTACTTCGACGCTGAAACAGGTGCTGCTGTAACCAACCAATTCGTCTATGCAGATGGACACTGGTACTACTTCGGTAACGATGGAAAGGCTCTTCTATTTGATCAAGTCATCAATGGTCAACACCTCTACTTTGATTATCAAGGTAAGCAAATTAAAGGCAATTTCGTTACAGACTACAAGGGGACTCGTTACTACGATGAAAACTCTGGGGAGCTCGTAACCAACCAAACACGTACCATCAATGGTGTGACTTATCACTTTGATGAAAATGGACGTGCAAATCAATTGTAAATTAAGTCCGAAAATCGACTAAAATTATTCTTATAAGACATCTATACTAAGGAAGTTGATTAATTTCAACTTCCTTTTAAAAATCCAAGAAAATAATTTTTGTCTACTTTAAGAAAACTTTAGGCTTTGCTTTATATACTATAACCATCCTAAAACTTTTCTTTTTCATAATCTCCTAAATCCAGGGCTCAGGTCCTGGATTTTTTTAACTCTTATGACTGCTAAAATTGTGAAATTTACTTTATAAGTCGCTTTTCTATGTAATCGTTTTCTTATTTTTGTCTAAATTTCTTATATTTCCTTGAAAGTCTCTAAAATAGCGCTATAATAGGACTTAGGAAATGGAGGAAAAAGTATGAA
>NZ_JVGR01000026.1:0-42792 GCF_001073005.1 Streptococcus sp. 449_SSPC | reverse complement strand
CGCTAAGCGACTACCGTATCTAACAGGGGGCAACCCCCAACTACATCAGGCGTACTAGGGCTTAACTTCTGTGTTCGGCATGGGAACAGGTGTATCTCCTAGGCTATCGTCACTTAACTATGAGTATTCTCAACTCAAAATTGAATATCTATACTGTATCAAGAAACCTTAACGTTGTCAATATGTCTCAGTTACTTTCTTTGGATAAGTCCTCGAGCTATTAGTATTAGTCCGCTACATGTGTCACCACACTTCCACTTCTAACCTATCAACCTGATCATCTCTCAGGGCTCTTACTGATATAAAATCATGGGAAATCTCATCTTGAGGTGGGCTTCACACTTAGATGCTTTCAGCGTTTATCCCTTCCCTACATAGCTACCCAGCGATGCTCTTGGCAGAACAACTGGTACACCAGCGGTAAGTCCACTCTGGTCCTCTCGTACTAGGAGCAGATCCTCTCAAATTTCCTACGCCCGCGACGGATAGGGACCGAACTGTCTCACGACGTTCTGAACCCAGCTCGCGTGCCGCTTTAATGGGCGAACAGCCCAACCCTTGGGACCGACTACAGCCCCAGGATGCGACGAGCCGACATCGAGGTGCCAAACCTCCCCGTCGATGTGAACTCTTGGGGGAGATAAGCCTGTTATCCCCAGGGTAGCTTTTATCCGTTGAGCGATGGCCCTTCCATGCGGAACCACCGGATCACTAAGCCCGACTTTCGTCCCTGCTCGAGTTGTAGCTCTCGCAGTCAAGCTCCCTTATACCTTTACACTCTGCGAATGATTTCCAACCATTCTGAGGGAACCTTTGGGCGCCTCCGTTACCTTTTAGGAGGCGACCGCCCCAGTCAAACTGCCCGTCAGACACTGTCTCCGATAGGGATAACCTATCTGGGTTAGAGTAGCCATAACACAAGGGTAGTATCCCAACAACGCCTCACTCGAAACTGGCGTCCCGAGGTCATAGGCTCCTACCTATCCTGTACATGTGGTACAGATACTCAATATCAAACTGCAGTAAAGCTCCATGGGGTCTTTCCGTCCTGTCGCGGGTAACCTGCATCTTCACAGGTACTAAAATTTCACCGAGTCTCTCGTTGAGACAGTGCCCAAATCATTACGCCTTTCGTGCGGGTCGGAACTTACCCGACAAGGAATTTCGCTACCTTAGGACCGTTATAGTTACGGCCGCCGTTTACTGGGGCTTCAATTCATACCTTCGCTTACGCTAAGCACTCCTCTTAACCTTCCAGCACCGGGCAGGCGTCACCCCCTATACATCATCTTACGATTTAGCAGAGAGCTGTGTTTTTGATAAACAGTTGCTTGGGCCTATTCACTGCGGCTGACCATAAGTCAGCGCCCCTTCTCCCGAAGTTACGGGGCCATTTTGCCGAGTTCCTTAACGAGAGTTCTCTCGCTCACCTGAGGCTACTCGCCTCGACTACCTGTGTCGGTTTGCGGTACGGGTAGAGTATAATTAACGCTAGAAGCTTTTCTCGGCAGTGTGACATCACTAACTTCGCTACTAAACTTCGCTCCCCATCACAGCTCAATGTTAGAGATATAAGCATTTGACTCATATCACACCTCACTGCTTGGCCAGACACTTCCAATCGTCTGGTTTAGTTAGCCTACTGCGTCCCTCCATCACTATATACTCTAGTACAGGAATATCAACCTGTTGTCCATCGGATACACCTTTCGGTCTCTCCTTAGGTCCCGACTAACCCAGGGCGGACGAGCCTTCCCCTGGAAACCTTAGTCTTACGGTGGACAGGATTCTCACCTGTCTTTCGCTACTCATACCGGCATTCTCACTTCTATGCGCTCCAGCACTCCTCACGGTACACCTTCTTCGCACATAGAACGCTCTCCTACCATACCTATAAAGGTATCCACAGCTTCGGTAATATGTTTTAGCCCCGGTACATTTTCGGCGCAGGGTCACTCGACTAGTGAGCTATTACGCACTCTTTGAATGAATAGCTGCTTCTAAGCTAACATCCTAGTTGTCTGTGCAACCCCACATCCTTTTCCACTTAACATATATTTTGGGACCTTAGCTGGTGGTCTGGGCTGTTTCCCTTTCGACTACGGATCTTAGCACTCGCAGTCTGACTGCCGATTATATCTCGTTGGCATTCGGAGTTTATCTGAGATTGGTAATCCGGGATGGACCCCTCACCCAAACAGTGCTCTACCTCCAAGAGACTTAACATCGACGCTAGCCCTAAAGCTATTTCGGAGAGAACCAGCTATCTCCAAGTTCGTTTGGAATTTCTCCGCTACCCACAAGTCATCCAAGCACTTTTCAACGTGCCCTGGTTCGGTCCTCCAGTGAGTTTTACCTCACCTTCAACCTGCTCATGGGTAGGTCACATGGTTTCGGGTCTACGACATGATACTAATGCGCCCTATTAAGACTCGGTTTCCCTACGGCTCCGTCTCTTCAACTTAACCTCGCATCATATCGTAACTCGCCGGTTCATTCTACAAAAGGCACGCTCTCACCCATTAACGGGCTCGAACTTGTTGTAGGCACACGGTTTCAGGTTCTATTTCACTCCCCTCCCGGGGTGCTTTTCACCTTTCCCTCACGGTACTGGTTCACTATCGGTCACTAGAGAGTATTTAGGGTTGGGAGATGGTCCTCCCAGATTCCGACGAGATTTCTCGTGTCTCGCCGTACTCAGGATACTGCTAGGTATAAAGACTATTTCGAATACGAGGCTATTACTCTCTTTGGCCTACCTTCCCAGGTAGTTCTTCTATAATCTTTAAGTCCACGTTGCAGTCCTACAACCCCGAAGAGTAAACTCTTCGGTTTGCCCTCTTGCCGTTTCGCTCGCCGCTACTAAGGCAATCGCTTTTGCTTTCTCTTCCTGCAGCTACTTAGATGTTTCAGTTCACTGCGTCTTCCTCTACATTACCTTAACAGTAATGAGTGACAGGCATTACCTGCCGGGTTCCCCCATTCGGACATCTCTGGATCATTGCTCACTTACAGCTCCCCAAAGCATTTCGTCGTTAGTCACGTCCTTCATCGGCTTCTAGTGCCAAGGCATCCACCGTGCGCCCTTATTAACTTAACCTTATTTTGGTCTTTCGACCTAACTCATTAAATATTCACAGCGTTTCGGTTTATTTTCTTGTTACTATCTATATGTAATCAATTACATATGGAATTTGATATAGATATTCAATTTTCAATGGACAATACTTGAATCTTTCGATTCAATGGAGCCTAGCGGGATCGAACCGCTGACCTCCTGCGTGCAAAGCAGGCGCTCTCCCAGCTGAGCTAAGGCCCCACAAGACCTCTCAAAACTAAATAAGAAACTCAAGTACATTCCGTTTTTCCTTAGAAAGGAGGTGATCCAGCCGCACCTTCCGATACGGCTACCTTGTTACGACTTCACCCCAATCATCTATCCCACCTTAGGCGGCTGGCTCCAAAAGGTTACCTCACCGACTTCGGGTGTTACAAACTCTCGTGGTGTGACGGGCGGTGTGTACAAGGCCCGGGAACGTATTCACCGCGGCGTGCTGATCCGCGATTACTAGCGATTCCGACTTCATGTAGGCGAGTTGCAGCCTACAATCCGAACTGAGATTGGCTTTAAGAGATTAGCTTGCCGTCACCGACTCGCAACTCGTTGTACCAACCATTGTAGCACGTGTGTAGCCCAGGTCATAAGGGGCATGATGATTTGACGTCATCCCCACCTTCCTCCGGTTTATTACCGGCAGTCTCGCTAGAGTGCCCAACTGAATGATGGCAACTAACAATAGGGGTTGCGCTCGTTGCGGGACTTAACCCAACATCTCACGACACGAGCTGACGACAACCATGCACCACCTGTCACCGATGTACCGAAGTAACTTTCTATCTCTAGAAATAGCATCGGGATGTCAAGACCTGGTAAGGTTCTTCGCGTTGCTTCGAATTAAACCACATGCTCCACCGCTTGTGCGGGCCCCCGTCAATTCCTTTGAGTTTCAACCTTGCGGTCGTACTCCCCAGGCGGAGTGCTTAATGCGTTAGCTGCGGCACTGAATCCCGGAAAGGATCCAACACCTAGCACTCATCGTTTACGGCGTGGACTACCAGGGTATCTAATCCTGTTCGCTCCCCACGCTTTCGAGCCTCAGCGTCAGTTACAGACCAGAGAGCCGCTTTCGCCACCGGTGTTCCTCCATATATCTACGCATTTCACCGCTACACATGGAATTCCACTCTCCCCTTCTGCACTCAAGTTTGACAGTTTCCAAAGCGAACTATGGTTGAGCCACAGCCTTTAACTTCAGACTTATCAAACCGCCTGCGCTCGCTTTACGCCCAATAAATCCGGACAACGCTCGGGACCTACGTATTACCGCGGCTGCTGGCACGTAGTTAGCCGTCCCTTTCTGGTAAGCTACCGTCACAGTGTGAACTTTCCACTCTCACACTCGTTCTTGACTTACAACAGAGCTTTACGATCCGAAAACCTTCTTCACTCACGCGGCGTTGCTCGGTCAGGGTTGCCCCCATTGCCGAAGATTCCCTACTGCTGCCTCCCGTAGGAGTCTGGGCCGTGTCTCAGTCCCAGTGTGGCCGATCACCCTCTCAGGTCGGCTATGTATCGTCGCCTAGGTGAGCCGTTACCTCACCTACTAGCTAATACAACGCAGGTCCATCTTGTAGTGGAGCAATTGCCCCTTTCAAATAAATGACATGTGTCATCCATTGTTATGCGGTATTAGCTATCGTTTCCAATAGTTATCCCCCGCTACAAGGCAGGTTACCTACGCGTTACTCACCCGTTCGCAACTCATCCAAGAAGAGCAAGCTCCTCTCTTCAGCGTTCTACTTGCATGTATTAGGCACGCCGCCAGCGTTCGTCCTGAGCCAGGATCAAACTCTCATTAAAAACTTTAATAATTGTTCGAGCGTTAACTCATTACCGTCGTCTGACGATTTATTCTTGTAAATTGACAGGTTATAATGTCTTCTATCATAACCCTGCACTTGGTTTCTTATTCAGTTCTCAAAGGTCTTTGTCTCTCTTAAGACAACTTCTATATTCTAGCAAATCTAGAATGCCTTGTCAACACTTTTTTTGAAGTTTTTTCACTTCTCGTGTCCGCTGTCTCTCCCGAAACAGCTTATTTATAATATCATCTCTCACTTGTCTTGTCAATAACTTTTTTAAAGTTTTGGAATCTTTTCAAGTTTGTGGCAAGTCAGTTAAGACAACTTTTATATCTTATCACCCAAATACATTCTTGTCAATAGGGTTTTAGTAAAACTATTACCCTTTTTTAGATTTAACTTTTTTGAATCCTTGATACAATACCCATCCAACGACTAGGCCAAAAGCATTTTGGCAGAAATTAGGAATAACTTCTGCGATTGAAGCTCCTGTTCCATACATAAATACTGAAGCAAGTGCATAGCCACCCACCATCACAATTGTAGCAATCAGAAGACCTAGGATACGGTAGTTACCTTTAAATCCAGCAAAATAACCTTGTGCACCATGGATTAACAAACTAATAAACATCCATTGCGGAGCAGATGATAGCAAATCTATCAAAAATGCAGATAGTCCTCCCACAATTGCCCCTTCTTTCTTGCCAAGATAGAAGGCTGTGAAGTAGATTCCTGCATCTACCAAAGTTAAGAGGCCTGTTGGAGTCGGAATTTTCGCTACGAATCCAAAGGTCACTGATAAAGCCGTTAAGATAGCTAATAATGTTAGCTCTTTTGTTTTCTTATTTTGCATATTGAACTACTCCAAATTCATTTGATTGTTTAATTGATTCATAAACAAAGGCTTTAGCATTTGCCACAGCTTCAGTTTCTGAACATCCTTTAACTAATTCACTAGCTATACTTGAAGCAAATGTACATCCTGCACCGGTATTATTTTTGTCTAGCACAGCTTCTTCAAACAATTTGTAGTCTGTTCCATCATAAAAGACATCTATCGCTTTATTACCATCCAAGCGATTTCCACCTTTGACAACGACAGTCTTAGCACCCAATTCATTGAGATAGCTAGCCGCATGCTTCATGTCATCAATAGTCTTAACCTTTCTATCTATAAGCAGTTCGACTTCAGGTAAGTTCGGAGTGATAACCGTGGTATAAGGGAAAAATTTAACCAATTCATCACGTAGTTGAGAAACTTCAACGTCATGAGTCTCCTTACATACTAAAACGGGATCCAAGACAATTGGAATATCAGAATGTTTTTTAACAAAATCCAACGTTAATTCTGCGATTTCAACGTTAGGCAACAAACCAATTTTAATT
Organism: Streptococcus sp. 449_SSPC; assembly: GCF_001073005.1. Lineage (NCBI taxonomy): Bacteria > Bacillati > Bacillota > Bacilli > Lactobacillales > Streptococcaceae > Streptococcus > Streptococcus sp. 449_SSPC. The sequence continues at coordinate 36,483 of NZ_JVGR01000026.1, read as the reverse complement.
GCTGAGAATGGGACATCTTTTAGTGAGTCAAGTTGTTGTTTAAAAACATGAGTATCAACCGAAATGACCTCAAAACCATTCTCAGTCATAGCTGTCAGACAGGTAAGAGCCACAAATCCATGCTGTTTATTAGTGGTAAACGTCGCTAAGTCTGCATGAAGTCCGCCACCACTAAAAATATCATTCCCCGAAATCGCTAAAATCAATTCATCACTCATATCTTATCTCCTTCAAATATAACCCATTTCCTGCTGCCGTTGGTCCTGCGAGATTACGATCACGACTTTCCAACACTGTCTTAACTTGCGAAACAGGCATGCGACCATTGCCAATCTTCAACAAGGTACCGACCATATTTCTGACTTGCTTATAGAGAAAACCATTGCCAGAAAAAGTAAAGATATAAAATCCAGTTTTCTCATCGATAGATACACTAGCTTGTGTAATTGTGCGTACTTTATTTTCTACAGAAGTTCCTGAAGCTGTGAAGCCTGTAAAATCATGTGTACCGACCAAATCCTTAACAGCCTCCTGCATAGGTGCTAAACTCAAAGGATAAGGATAGTGGGTAGCATAATTACGCATCATGGGGTTCTTAGGTCGCCCTGCATCTACTAGGAACTCATAAGTTTTACTGTGTTTATTGTATCGTGCATGAAATTCTTCTGATACAAGTTCAATACTAACAACATCAATATCATCTGGACATTGCGTATCTAAACCAAAACGTAACTTCTCTGGATCCCGCTCCTGGGGCAAGTCGAAGTGGATAACTTGTCCATAGGCATGAACACCTGCATCTGTACGACCCGCTCCATGAACGGTGACAGGTGTTCCGCTATTTAACCGTAAGAGAGTCTTTTCAAGTTCTTCTTGAATAGAACGTGCATTTGGTTGTCTTTGAAAACCTGAGAAAAGTGTACCATCATAGGAAATTGTCGCTTTGTATCTAACCATAAAATTATCATATCAGATTTTTTCAAGGATAAAAAGTAGGTCGATTAGCAACTGACCCCATACAATTTTTAACATAAAGAAAAAGACGCCTTCAGCGTCCTTCCTTTATAAATCTTCTAAGGCATCCTTTACTTTATTGAAGAAACCTTTTTTCTGTGGTGCGATTTTTTCATCACCACTTGCTTTGGCAAAGGCAAGGAGAGCTTCTTTTTGAGCATCGTTTAGCTTCGTTGGAGTTACAATCTTAACTGTAACGTGTTGGTCTCCTTGTGAACCTCCACGAAGACGTGGAGCACCCTTTCCTTTTAGACGGAAAGTTTTGCCTGTTTGAGTTCCTGCTGGAATGGTCATCTCAACGTTTCCGTGAACTGTTGGTACTTCGACAGTATCACCAAGAGCAGCTTGAACAAAGGAAATGTTAAGTGTATAGTAAATTGTTGATCCATCACGAGTAAACTTATCGCTTGGATTAACATTGATGATTACAAAGAGGTCTCCATAAGGACCACCATTGAAACCAGCTTCACCTTGACCTGCAAGACGGATTTGTTGACCTGTTTCAACACCTGCTGGAATCTTGACAGATACTTTGTGGCTTTGTTTTTCATGTCCTGTTCCGTGACAAGTTTGACATGGCTCTTTAATTTCTTGACCTGTTCCATGACAGACATCACAGGTTACTTGACGACGCATCATACCAAGTGGTGTTTGCGTATCGACATTGATAACCCCTTGACCATGACAGCGACCACAAGTTACAGGGCTTGTTCCAGGTTTTGCACCAGATCCCGAACATGTTTTACATGTTGCTTCACGATTGTAGTGAACTTCTTTTTCGGCACCAAAAATCGCCTCTTCGAAGCTTAGGTTGACACGGTACTGAAGATCATCACCTTGACGTGGAGCATTCGGGTTACGAGTAGCACCACCACCAAAGAAGCTAGAGAAGATATCCTCAAAGCCACCAAAGCCTGCACCACCATCGAAGCCACCAAAGCCTCCTTGACCTCCAAAACCATTCGCACCATCTGGTCCGTATTGGTCATAGGCTGCACGTTTTTGGTCATCACTTAAAGTTTCGTAGGCCTCTTGAACCTCTTTATATTTTTCTTCCGCACCTGGTTCTTTATTAATGTCTGGGTGGTATTTCTTAGACATCTTACGATAGGCACGTTTAATTTCATCTTGAGAGGCATCCTTAGATACCCCAAGACGATCATAATACTCGGTATTGTTCATAATTTTAGATACAAAGGGCATCTAATGAAGAAAGCCAAAGTAATAGTTTTGAAGATGAACACCTAGTCCCTTGAAACCAACTATCTTTTTGGCTTAATCCCTAGCCCGTGTTCAACGACGAACACTCTTTGTTCCTTTCTATTTTATATTTGTTACGATACGAAGTAAAACTATATCTTATATTCACTTCACTTATTTTAGCGAAAAACAGAGGCTGGTTTGCAACCTCTGGATTTCTTTTTATCATTTACTAGCTAAGCTCAACACCTTACCGAACTGAGCACGCCCTAACCTCTTGGTGAAAAAGAGAAATCTTCCTATTTTCACTGTGAGGTTTTAACGAACTTTGCATCTTACTTTTCAGTAAACTCTCCGTCTACGACATCGTCGCCTGAGTTATCTGCTGTTTGTGCACCTTCTGCTCCTGCTTGAGCTTGTTGTGCTGCTGCAGCTTGTTCGTAAAGTTTAACTGCAAGAGCTTGAGCTTTTTCGTTAAGAGCTTCCAATTTAGCCTTCATGTCATCAAGATTACCTGATTCTTGAGCTTTCTTAAGGTCATCAAGAGCTGATTGAGCAGCATCACGTTCTGTGTCGAAGCCTTTACCTTCTGTTTCTTTGATTGTTTTTTCAGTCGCAAAGATAGCTTGGTCAACTTCGTTACGAAGATCTACTTCTTCTTTACGTTTTGCATCTGCTTCAGCATTTGCTTCAGCATCTTTCATCATCTTTTCAATTTCTTCGTCTGTCAAACCAGAGTTAGATTGGATGACAATTGTTTGTTCTTTTTGAGTTCCAAGGTCTTTAGCTTTAACAGATACGATACCGTTCTTATCAATATCGAAAGTAACTTCGATTTGTGGGATACCACGAGGTGCAGCTGGGATATCAGTCAATTGGAAGCGTCCAAGAGTCTTGTTATCTGCTGCCATTGGGCGTTCCCCTTGAAGAACGTGGATGTCAACGGCTGGTTGGTTGTCTGCTGCAGTTGAGAAGACTTGTGATTTAGATGTTGGAATAGTAGTGTTACGGTCAATAAGTTTTGTGAACACTCCACCCATTGTTTCGATACCAAGTGACAATGGCGTTACATCAAGAAGGACAACGTCTTTGACATCACCAGTAATAACACCACCTTGAATAGCAGCACCCATGGCAACTACTTCATCAGGGTTAACTGATTTGTTTGGTTCTTTACCAGTTTCAGCTTTAACAGCTTCTACAACGGCAGGGATACGAGTTGAACCACCGACAAGGATAACTTCGTCAATATCTGACAAGCTCAAACCTGCATCTGAAAGGGCTTGACGAACTGGAGTTTTCGTACGTTCTACGAGATCACGAGTCAAATCATCGAATTTCGCACGAGTCAATGTCATTTCCAAGTGAAGAGGTCCAGCCTCACCGGCAGTGATGAATGGCAAGCTGATTTGTGTTGAAGTGACACCAGAAAGGTCTTTCTTAGCTTTTTCGGCTGCGTCTTTCAAACGTTGAAGAGCCATCTTGTCTGTTGACAAGTCGATACCATTTTCTTTCTTGAATTCTTCAACCATGTAATCGATGATTTTTTGGTCAAAGTCATCACCACCGAGTTTGTTATCCCCTGCAGTTGCCAATACGTCAAAGACACCATCACCAAGTTCAAGGATAGATACGTCGAATGTACCACCACCAAGGTCGAATACCAAGATTTTTTCTTCTTTATCAGTCTTATCCAAACCGTAAGCAAGGGCTGCTGCGGTTGGTTCGTTGACGATACGTTCTACTTCAAGACCAGCGATTTTACCAGCGTCTTTTGTTGCTTGACGTTGTGCATCGTTGAAGTAAGCAGGAACTGTGATAACTGCTTTAGTTACTTTTTCACCAAGGTAATCTTCAGCATAACCTTTCAAGTATTGAAGAATCATAGCTGAAATCTCTTGTGGTGTGTATTCTTTACCGTTTGCAGAAACTTTTTCAGAAGTACCCATCTTAGATTTGATAGAGATGATTGTATCTGGGTTTGTTACTGCTTGACGTTTTGCAGCGTCACCAACGATGATTTCACCGTTTTTGAATGACACAACAGATGGAGTTGTGCGGTTACCTTCTGGGTTTGCGATAATTTTTGATTCAGTTCCTTCAAGAACTGCTACTGCTGAGTTTGTTGTACCTAAGTCAATACCAATGATTTTAGACATATGTTTTTCCCCTTTTTACTTTAATTTCTATTTTGCTTTTTTTATCTTTCATTCATAGTTTTCTGTCATTTCGGACAAGGTTTCAATTAGTTATATACCACTACCATAGCTGGGCGTAAGACGCGTTCGTGGAGTTTATATCCTTTTTGGAAAACTTGTGCAATCGTGTCTGCTGGATGTTCATCATCTGCAGGCATTGTTTGAATTGCCATGTGGAAGTTATGATCGAAATCACCATCAGCTGGAATTTCTTCAATTCCTTCCTCTTTAAGAGCATGCACTAAACTTTCTTGCACCATTTCCAAACCTTTTTTGACATCATCAGTCAAGCCCTCAACGGCAAGAGCACGTTCAAGGTTATCAAGTGATGGCAAAATCGCTTTTGCCAAATCTTGGCTACGATACTTTTGCAATTGTTGACGTTCTTCATTTGCACGTCGCTGAATGTTTTGCATTTCTGCATGGGCACGAAGGTATTTGTTTTCAAATTCTTCGGCACGCGCTTGGGCTTCTTCAAGTTCAGAAGGTTCGCTTACTTCCTCTACAACTTCTTCAGTTGTCTCCGTAGCTTCCTCTTCTTTCACGTCTTCTTTTTTAATATCTTCAGTCAAGGCATACACCTCTTTCTATACTTTTTAAATGTTATATTTTAGCTAACTTCATAATGGTTACTATTGAGGTAACGGTAATAATCCGTCAACTTCATAACCAAAACTCTACTAATAACATTGACCAAACTAACCATGCGACGATAATCCATTTCAACTGGACCAATCACATGCATGAGTGCCATCCCACGATAAGGAATCAGGAATTTATGACTCATAACTGTGACATTTTCAAGCGCTTCTTCAGTTGATTCTGCAACCGAAATCTTGGTCACTTCATCATCGGAGATAGCTGATCGAAGCTCAAGTGCCACATGTTGTGGATTGTCCAAAAATTGATAGGTTTTTAAGTCGGCATAAGTCAGTGATGCAACCTTACCTTCGATGAAAATCAATTCCTTAAAAAGTTGTGAAAAGATATAATCAAACAAATCAAGAACATTATCTGTTATCTTGAAATACTTTTGCACAATCTGAGGAATCTCAGTTCTCAATCGGTAATGGATCTCTAAGACAGTGTTTCCCAAAAAACGTTCTTGAACAAGCTTATGAAGAATTTCCAAATCACTAGACAAGAAATTTTTTGGAATAGCAAATTGAACTGTCACAGGCTTAGATTCATCTAGAGTAAGAACCGCTAAAGCGTCGTGATTGGATAGATGAACAATGTCAAATCCAGTCAGACGTTGTCGTGTCGGTTCCACATCTTGAATCACTGCTGTACATCCTGTCATTTCTGCCAGCAGCTTCGCCGCTGCATCCAAGATATCTTCAAGTTTAAAGGCTTCAAAATCAAAGGCCTTGACCACTTGATAAACATCTTGTTCATCAATCGTATCAAGATTCAAAGAATTAGCGACGAAATACTGGAAACCTGCTCGGCTTGGCATACGCCCACTAGAAGTATGAGCTTTTTCAAGATAGCCCATTTTTTCAAGCTTGGCCATGTCATTACGAATGGTCGCTGAACTCGAATCAATTGATTCTTGTAATGCTTTAGAACCAACCGGTTCATGTGTACGAGTGAACATCTCAACTATCAAATTCAAAATAGTGTTTTGCCTTTGCGTAATCACGATGTCACCTCATTTCTATTTATTAGCACTCTAACACATCGACTGCTAACTTATGATTCTATTATACACCTAAACTTGAACATGTCAACCCAAAAAACCAAAAAATTAGCACTCTTATAAAAAGAGTGCTAAAAATACATCTTAAGACCTAGAAAAACAAAAAAAGAGCACCTCAGAGGCACTCTAATCTTATCAATCATATTTTGACAAATGATAGGTCTCAATAATAGATATGAGGTGTTTGGCATAATCTGGATCACTGCTAAAACCCGCAGCTTGTAGTTTTTCTGCCGCAACTTTATAACTAGTCGTTCCTGCTACCTCTTTATAGGTCGACTCACCCCATGTTCCTTGGCGAAGTTCTTCTAAATAAGTCATCATAGAACTTGACCAATCCTTAAAAACTGCAAAATCCACCTTTTGGTATTGCCATTTCCCTTTACTGTAGATACTATCCTTTAAACGAATACGTTCTTGACCTGGCTGAGCAGGGAGACTGTAGATGTTATGATATTTAACAGATAAAAGACTGCTACCATAATTTGACTCATATGCAGCTTGACTAAGGAGAATAGACGCAGGTACACCATAGTTTTTAGACATCTTTTGAGCTGTTGGAGCTAAGGTCTCAATAAATTCTTGCTGTGTGTAAGCAACCTTTACCGCACGAGCATTATCATCTGTAGAGGCATGAAGAATCAAAGGTAAGAGAATACCTAAAGCAAAAACAACAACTAAGGTAATGAAGGCTTTTAGTTTAAAACGTCGTCTCACTTAGCTTTCTCCTTTAATAATGCCAAATATTCTTCCAAAGTAAGATTATGTTCAGTCATATACTCTGCTGACTCTTTACCAACATAGCGGAAATGCCAATCCTCGTAGCCTACACCCGTTGACGATGTTTTACCATCTGGAAAACGAAGAACAAAGCCATATTTCGGCGCCAATTCTTTGACTTTAGCTACTGTATCTGGATCTGCTTCATTTAAGCTATCTACAGTACTCATATCAATCGCAAGACCTGTTTGGTGTTCACTCGCTCCTGGTGGTTGTGAATAGGTTTGAACCTTTTTCTCCGCCTGAGACTCCGTCAAACTTGGGTCAGCAGCCATTTCCTGCTGAACATAACTGTTATAAAGTTCAGTCTGATAAGCAACACTACGATAACCTGATATCAAGTGATAACTTGGATCAATTTCTTGAGCAGCTGCTAAAAACTCCTTAACGTTCTTAGCAATTCTTGCATCTACAGAAACACCATCGACATCAGCAATCTCAGGGTTAAGTTCTTTAGACTTATTATCTCGATTTACCAAAAGCAATTGCCAGTCTTTAGGCGATACATCAGGTAGTCCCTTTGCATCCTTGCTTTGAGTCGCATCGGTAGCTTGCTTACTACTTTTTGTTACTGACGATCCATTGGTTTGTTGGACTGTACGACTGACACCAAATACTGAATAAAGTCCTGCTACAACTAAAAGAACTGCAATCAAGACACTACTGATAACCAAAAACCAGTTGGTTTGCTTTTTCGCCTGACGGCGACTTGGATAGTTATTTTTTACCATTTTCTTTTTCTATTATCTCTCGCCCAACCTGACGATAAGTCATATCGCCAAGTGCTTCTAATGTAAATTTACCATTTTCATAAGCAACAACAGTAACCGAACCGTTGTCCAATGAAGGATGCTCGACAGAAGAATCAATTAACCAAGCAAAGGTTGCAATGGTCATACCGTGACTAACGACAATAGCATTACCGCCACCAGACCTCTCAAGATTTTCTGCAATAGCTGTGAACCCCTCTAAAATACGTTTTCTGAGCACTTCCCAAGGCTCTGCCCAACCAGCCGTATCCACATCAAGGATACCCTGTGCAAGCTCAGGATAAGTTACCTCATGCAAATCCTTACCTTGAAAAGCATCTGTTCTCGGTAGCACACCGTAGAAAAGTTCACCGTCATAGCCACCATCTAAACTACCAAAACACCACTCACGAATACGTTTGTCACGTTTATAAGGAATAGTTTCTAAACCCGTCTCACGTAAAATGATATCCATGGTTTGAATCGTTCGACCTGAATCACTAGAATATGCGACCTTGAAAGGAATACCTGCTGCTTTCAGACCTACCCCCAATTCACGAATACCTTCTTCACCGAACGGGGTCAAAGGGCTATCAGACCAACCTTGTGCACGACCAATGGTGTTAAACATCGTTTTGCCATGTCTCGCAATATACAACTTAACCTCACTCATAGCGCCCCTTCTTTCCGTCATTTTTGAATTCATTATAGCACAAATCCCCTCCACTATCTAGCCAGCGAGACCATCAGAAAATGCCTTACCAATTGGCAAAGCATTTAACATCCGCTTAGTTTTTAAAGCTGTGAACAGGAGCTGGGATTTGACCACCACGCGCAATGAAGTCAGCCGATGAAGCTTTGTTTACCTTCATTACTGGTGCATAACCAAGAAGACCACCAAGTTCCAACATGTCACCTTCCTTACCATAAGGAATGATACGAACAGCTGTTGTTTTCTGATTAATGACACCGATAGCCGCTTCATCAGCAATCATGGCCGCGATTGTTGTATCTGGCGTATCAGCAGGAATAGCAATCATGTCTAGACCAACAGAACAGATAGCTGTCATAGCTTCCAATTTTTCAAGGTTGATATGACCAGATTGAACCGCCGCAATCATACCTTCATCTTCAGAAACTGGAATAAAGGCACCTGACAAACCACCAACTTGGTTACATGCCATGATACCACCTTTTTTAACTTGGTCGTTAAGAAGGGCTAGAGCTGCAGTAGTACCATGCGTACCAACAACTTCAAGACCCATAGCTTCAAGTACACGGGCTACTGAATCACCAACTGCTGGTGTTGGCGCAAGAGACAAATCTACAATACCGAACTCGACACCAAGGCGTTCGCTGGCCATTTGACCAACCAACTGACCAACACGTGTGATTTTGAAGGCGGTCTTCTTAACTGTTTCAGCTAAAACATCGAAACTTTCGCCCGGAACTTTCTCAACTGCACGTTGCACAACACCAGGACCTGAAACCCCAACATTGATTACAACATCAGCCTCACCAACACCGTGGAAGGCACCTGCCATAAATGGATTATCTTCAACCGCATTAGCAAAGACCACCAATTTACCTGGGCCCATTGGATCTGCCTCAGAAGCCTCTTTGATGATACGTCCCATGTCACGTACCGCTGTCATGTTAATACCAGTCTTTGTTGAACCAATGTTGACAGATGAGCAGACAAAATCAGTCTCTGCAAGCGCACGTGGAATAGAATTAATAAGAATCTTATCACCTTTTTGGTAGCCCTTTTGAACGAGTGCAGAGAAACCACCAATAAAGTTAACACCGATTTCCTTAGCTGCTCGGTCTAACGCCTTCGCAAAAGGTACATAGTCTGTTGCATCTGTTGCCGCACCGATGATTGAGATCGGAGTAACAGACACACGTTTATTAACAATCGGAATACCAAGTTCAGCCGCAATCTCGTCACCAACAGCTACCAAATTCTTAGCCTTAGATACAATCTTGTTATAGACTTTTTCCGCCGCCTTATCGATATCTGAATCGATACAGTCTAGGAGTGAAATCCCCATGGTAATGGTACGAACATCAAAGTTCTGCTCCTCAATCATGGCAATGGTTTCTGTGACCTGTTTAATATCCATTTTAAGCTACTCCTATCTTACAAGTTGTGCATAGCATCAAAAATTGCTGAACTTTGGATGTTGATTTTAACGTTCAATGACTCTCCAAAGGCTTCCAATTCAGCACGTAGGTGTGTAAAATCTTGTTTGTCTTCCGATGATACAACCGCCATCATGGTAAAGAATTCATCAAGAACTGTTTGAGAAATATCATCAATATTCAAGCCAAGTTCTGCCACCTTAGTCGCAACACCCGCAACAATACCTGCTTTGTCCTTACCTACAACTGTAATAATCGCTTTCATGAGAAGCCTCCATCATTTTATTTTGTATAATTTTAGCATATTTTGATTAAAAATGCTATTTTTTATGAAATTTGCATCTTTTTTCTTGAAAAAGACGAATGTTTCCGAGGAATTTAACTAATATCGTTTATAAAAATATCCTCTCTCTGACCCAACTACTTGTGGATAAACTTGTTCACAACCTAAATAATTTCCTTCTTTTAAAACCTTGAAAAATCAAGATTCAACACTATCGACAGACTTTTCCACACCTGTGGATAAGTCTGTGGGTAACTTGTCGATAAACAGTCAAAACCACCCGTGAGAACGGGTGGCTTGCTCTTCGGCTGAAAGCCTCTGCTACCGGCCGAGGCCTAAAGGCCTACCGAATGCTTCCCCTTCAGCACCACCTTTGCTAGCTGACCCGTCTAGCGGGTCTCTTTAAGATTATTTTCTTTTATTCTTCTCACCTGTAAACGGATTATACTCCTCAAACAGACTAAGCTGATCTGCTACCACGTCTTCTTGTAATTAATTACGAATATATTCTTCAATTCGCTTCTGGTTTCGTCCAACCGTATCAACATAAAACCCTCGACACCAAAATTTACGATTCCCATATTTATACTTTAAATTTGCGTGTCGATCAAATATCATTAAGCTACTTTTGCCCTTTAAATATCCCATAAATGAGGAAATACTTAGCTTCGGTGGTATACTCACTAACATGTGAATATGATCTGGGCAAGCTTCTGCTTCATGAATTTCAACACCTTTTCTTTCACATAATAATCGTAAGATTTGACCAATACTTGCTTTGTATTTCCCATAGATTATCTGACGTCGATATTTGGGTGCGAACACAACATGATACTTACAATTCCATGTAGTATGTGCTAAACTATTATTATCCTGTCTCATCAGGGGGCCTCCTTTTGTATATTAGTTAGTGGTCGGGAAACCTTATCTAATATAACACTTTAGGGGGACTTTTTTGATACATCGCTAAAAGCTTTTCGGAACCACTAGCACAGCTAGTGGTTTTCGTAAGACAAAAAAATATCGCCAAATTCAGGCGATATCTTAGCTTTATTTCCATTTTAAATTAACATGGGCATTCATTTCTTTATAAGCAGTATCTATACGCTCTTTGGTTTCTTCATCTAGTTTATTTCTATATTTACCACCTTTAATGAAATCCTCTAAAATATAAGTTTGGTAAGTATACAAAGGGTATCCCTCTGGCGAACTCGTTCCTTTAGGCGTACGGTTAACCCAAGTCGGATGTGCTTGAGCAGTCTTAATCGTGGTTTGACCATTCTTTTTCTCAAGGGTGACATCCATTAAGACACCCCTCTCTGTCCACTCTGCGCTATCCACACCATCCATTGTCTCTATACGTTGGTTAGAAATGAAATTCCCCATTGAGTAAATAATAAGTTTTTGCTGTCCATCTTTTTTAACCACCTCAGAAGGCTCTACCACATGAGGATGACCTCCAAAGATAATATCAGCACCCCAATCAATCATCTTATGATAGAGTTTAACCTGTTCATCTGTCGGTTCCAAACGATATTCAACACCCATCTGAGGCATGATAACCGTGATATCTGCTTCTTTTTCGGCACGCTGAATCTCGGCTTTCATACGTTTTTCATCCAAATTCGATAAGTGGTCTGCAACCTCTTTATCCGTCAAGTTCGACTCTAGACCATTGTAACCATAAGCATAGGAAAGTATTGCAACTTTGATACCATTAACATTCTTGATGAGCAGTGGCGCCTTGTCTCGCACCGGCTTTTCGTAAACACCAATAGGATCAATTCCCACTTTTTTAAAAGCATCAGCCGTTGTAAAAGCTCCCTCTAAGCCAGAATCCAAGATATGATTATGAGCCAAATCCATAACATCATAGCCAGCATCCTTGATAGCTGCTGTCACTGATTGAGGAGCATTAAACAGAGGATAGCCTGACAAAGGATAATCAGGGTTAATCGTTCCCTCAAAATCACCCAAGACCAAATCAGCCTGCTGTAACCACGGCTTCACATAAGTAAAATTCTCCGTGAAATCATAGCTACCATCTGACTGAAGGGCACTCATATAGAGACCGTCATGATAGAGCAAGTCCCCATTAGCCATGATACGTGCTGTCTGTACCTGGTTCGAGGCATTCTTTTGCTGTTCGTTCTTACTATGAACAATTAAAATCTCAAGAAAAAGCAAACCTAAGACGAGAGCAATCAACCCCATCAAAATCTTATTAGTCATCGCATTGTCACGCTTTTTAGCCTGGCTCTGTTTCATAATACTCTCCTTTTTCATACTTCTAGTGTACCAAAAAAACTTATCCATTGATGATAAAAAAGATTAATAAACGGTTACATCTCAATTCCATGACGATTGAAAGCATCTGTTTTCTTAGACAAGATAAAAACTCTACTTCATACGAAGTAGAGTTCTGTTAATAATTAACGTGTTGGTGTGTATTCCAAATCTTTACCATGTTTAGCTACAAAATCAGACATTTCAGAGTCTGGAATTTGACGCAAGTAGAGATTAGCACGAATCGTTTCATCTTCCTCACGACAAGTCGAAAGAACGAGGTATTTATCCGAAGCATTAACCTTCAAATCCTTGTTTTTAACACTTGCTTGATCATAGATGATATCCAACTGTTGTTTAAAGTCTTTATCACTTTCAAATGATGTACGATAGAAAGCTGTGTCTTCAGGCACAATTACCATAGCAAGTGCTTCATAATAATACTTACGTTGAGGCGTCTCAATAACAACATATTTGTGTTTATCAAAGAACGACTGATCACTATAGTAGTTAACATCGTTGAACATACGACTATCAGCAACCTTACTTCCTCGAGCATGACCGAAGAGCCAAGTCAAACGATCGCTGAAATCTTTCTTATTGTCTGTATCCATGAAGACCGTTCCCAAATATGGAACGTTTCCTCCATCAAATGTTTTATCTAAGTAGGTTGAATTGTCCGTTGTTTGAACAACTGGCTCATCCAATTTAGTCCCTGGTGCATAGACATAAGCGATAGTATCAGGGTTTGTCGCCTCAAGACCATCAAATTTATTTTTGAGGTAGGCTTTCTCCTCATCTGAAACTTTATAAGTGTTTGCTTTTTTAGTCGTTAAAACACTCTTAACACCATTAGAGGACGATGCTGTCGGAGACATAAACTGGAAGCCAAGGAAGATAGCCAAAGCAGCAATGACTAGGGCTGAAATCCCAGCAATCAGTTTTTTGCGAGATCCAGTAGATTTACGATTATGATTACTCATGAAATGTCAAATCCTTTTCTTTATCCATAGAAAAATATCACCGAAGCTCTAGCCCCAGTGATATTCTTTTTAGCAATAGCAGTTAATTATTTAACAGCTGCTGTGTTTGGAAGAGCTTTAGCTTCAGCTTTAGCTGCTGGAGCTTTCTTTTCTGCAGCTTTAACAGCTTTAGCTTCTTCTTTAGCGTCTTTGTTAGCGTTAGCTTTATCAGTAACTACAAACTCATCTTTGATGATGTTTCCGTTAGCATCACGTTTTGGTTCGATGTGTTCACCAGCATCTTCAAATTTTTGTTTAGTTGAATCTGCGTCAACGTTGTTAAGACCATCTTTAGCAGCTTGAGTAAGACCACCTTCGTTGTTTGTGAAGAAGTCACCACCAGTTGCTTCAGTTTTGTTATCAAGGTTTCCAGTGTGAACGTTACCGTCGTTAGCGAAAACTGCTGCTGATGAAGCGAATACTGCAAGAACTGCAGCTGATGTAAGCAATACTTTTTTCATAATTGTTTCTCCTCTAATGGATTATTATATATTTAGTATCAGGACCTCCCTGACATCTATAGATTATAACACTATCTAGAGATATGTCAACAAATTTTAAAAACTTTTTTAAATTTTTAATATATCCTACAATTCCTACAAACAAAGGTTTTTTGAGGTGTGTTACCAAATAGTAATAATTAATCATTTTTAATTTTAATGTTATTTTAGGTAATTTATTATGTCCTTTGCTAAGTTTAAATACATATTTAAATCATATATAAAAGCATAATTTGTAAAATATACATTCATTATTATGTGAGGTTTTATGGCTAAAAATCAAAAGATATTTAATAGACGTATAAAACCCTCTTACTGATAATATGTTTGAAGTATATAACAATATTATCTTTCAAATAAATGTATTCATTCACTTTTATCATTTTTGTATGATAACTACATAATATGCAAGATCTCAAAAGTGAATAGATTAGAGAAACATTAGCATTTTTGAGAGCATTTCGACCTAAAAAGTTCTATTATTGGGTTAAAATGCTTGAAAAATAAACTATTATCTTATTTTTGAAAGCGTTTTAACTAAGATGTAGTCAAAAATAACTCCTTTGAAACTACTCCCTCTTACCAAGACCTCGTCTCAGAATAACAAGTTTCCAAAAACTGATACACAAATCAATTGGATTGTTTTACTTCTCTTATTTCAGACGAAATAGTTCTTCTACTTGTTTATTAAAGACTTGTGCTATTTTTAAAGCCATTTCCAACGAAGGGTTGTAGCGGTTATTTTCCAAGTGAACAATCGTTTCTCTCCGTATTCCTACTTGATCTGCTAAATCTTGTTGAGTCATACCATAAGCTTCCCTTACTTCTTTCAAGTTAGTCTTTATTTTACTTTCTTTCGCCATATTTCATCCCCTTTTTTCAGTGATAAAGTAAGTAATGGCAAATAATAAGAGTAAAAAAGCCACCAAAATATAAAGGAATCCAGCATTCAAAACGAAAACTTTACAGACAGCTATCAAGGTTGCCATTCCCAATAATATAAAGATTGCTATTGTAAACAAAATGGAAGAGGACTTTGCAATATTTCTATAAAATCGTTCATCGGGTTCTTCATTAATTCTCTTGAATAAGAAGTAAAACATTAATAACAATTGAATACTTAATCCAATTCCTAACATTATATTCTTAATCAAAGAACCAGGAGTTAGCAGCCAAACTCCAATAGTATAGATCGAGGACGAGAGAAGTACAAGCACTGTATATAATTTTGCAGTAATCCCAAACATGTTTTTTTCTTTCTTTTGATAGGTTGATTTTGAGAGGACCGATACCATCGTACAAACCAAATACGAAGGAAGCCAAGCCGTCGTCATAATAGCACCTTTCGCTAGAATCGGTAGGTGATTCCCCAGAAATAATACTAAACATACAACAATAAGCACGCTAGCGATATAAAGGATTATCTTTAAGTTCTTCGACATTTTCATTTCAGTCACCTCTTTTTAATATGTTATAAATATATCACATTGTTATAAGAATTTCAAGATGAAGACAAAACTCTAGTAAGATTTTGAACACTTTTCAGAAATCTATACAAAAAAACACCTTGCAAGCTGCAAAGTGTTTTCGTTTGTACTCTGCTGTCCAGTAACGAATTAACGTTTTGAGAACTGGCTAGCTTTACGAGCTTTCTTAAGACCTGGTTTGGAAAGTATGGATTTCAGTTGGACTAAAAACAGCGTAATATCAAGGATTTTCTGAACAATATCTACTTTTTAATTTCATAAAATCTGAATCAATATTTTTAAAATAGGGGAATAGTTTAGGTCTCTAAGCATTAAAATAATACACCTAACTTTGGTCACCGTTTTTTAGTTATTCACTCTTTTTTCGGATAGTGTTTTTAAAGTTATGATGTAAAATGCCGCAATTAAAACACTATACATCATAATCGGAGGATAGAGAATTAAGGATAGAATCAATCCCACTCCTTTAATTATTAGGTCAGGTATCAATAACTTCCTATATTGTGCGGTAGCTTCAAGTAATTCTTTCTGATCTATATTGGGTTTATCAATTACTTTATGTAAAAACCAGTTTGCTACCGTTGAAACAATAACGATCAGTCCATAAAAGAGCTGTGCCATATGATTCATGAAATGACTACTAACTATTCCAGTAGCATATGGCATAAATGAAACAAAAAATAAAAGATACAAATTCTTTCAAATTCCTCCCTTTTCAACTTGGCTAACTTGACCTGCATTACCTAGGTCGCTTTGCTTTAAATTATACTTTTTTCTTAAACATTTGATACGAGTAGGTATTTCTTGTGAGTAATTTTCATCAAAAAATTTCATAGATAAGTCCTATATATAATCATGGTAAAGTAGTAAAAATAGTTGTTATCCTAGTTGATTAAAAAAGTCTTTGATTTCCTCATCTTTTATAAAATAATATATAATTTTCCCCTCTCTTCTAGTATCCAAGATGTTTTGATTGGCTAGTTTACGAAGATGGTGGGAGGCAGATGCCATACTGAGATTTAGTAAACAGGCTATATCACAGACACAGAGTTCTTCAACAGCAAGGAGATAAAAGATGATATTTATCTGTTTATTATCGGTAAACTTTGATAAAATACGAAGTGATTTTTGGACTTTTTCCTTTTCAAGGTAGTTCGTTGCGGTTGTAACATTTTGTTGATTTATAATATTCACTTGGCAGATACTATCTTTTTTCATAATTTTTTCTCCTAGCCGAACACAGTCCTTAGCATGTCAAAGCTGTTGTTTTCAATCAGGATATACATCCCCAATCCTAAATAAACAACGGCAATAAACCATCTGCTATATTTCTCCAAAGTTTCTCCAACAGAAGGGACTTGTGCCAATTTTTGGGCAGAAAAAACCAAGAGATAAATCATGACTAGAAAGGTAAGTAAAGCCACTATCAAATTCGCTAAATTTAAGGTGGTAAAATATGGGACAAAGACACCAATATTGTCAGCGCCACAACTTGCAAAAGTAATCATAGCGACTAGAAAAATCAGGTTTTTATTGTCTTTTCGCAAACCATCTTTTGCAATAGCTTCTCCATCAGAATCTCCTAAAAGCAAAACTTTGAGGCCTAGGAAAATTGGAATCAAACCGAGTAAACCTAAAATCTCTTTACTAGGAATATAATTTAAGACAAATGCAAAAAGCAAACTTAGGAATATTAGACTAACAGAGCCTAGAAATTGTCCTAAATAGATGTTAATGATGTCCTTTCTGCTTTTTCTTTTGGCAAAAAATAACATTAGGATAATAAGTAAGTCTACGGCTGTCCCAGAATACAGGATTATTGAAGTAACAACATTTTGAATCATAAAATACCTCATTCAAATATATTTTTGAATGTATTCTAACATTAAACTTTGTAGATGTCAACTTAAAATCCACCAATTAATAATTGCATGTCAATATTTGTATTGTGAAACTAGTTTCAGAAATATATAGTCTTAAAGTATGTCCACTGCCAATGATTTTTTCAATATTTAAGAGGAGATTTATAATGGTTCATTTCTATAAATTTATAAACGAGTTATATATTTTGTTTAACCAATTATTAACTATTTTTATCAATAATCACTTCATTAATTTGTACTTTTTAATTTTCCCAATTTGTAAAATTAAACCAGAAAAAAAGCATCTCGTATTAGACGAAATGCTTTCAATAAGTATAAATAAGTTTTAACGTTTACTAAATTGTGACGCTTTACGGGCTTTTTTCAAGCCTGGTTTCTTACGTTCAACCATACGTGCATCACGAGTAAGAAGTCCAGCGCGTTTCAATGAATCGCGGAAGTCTGGATCTACTTGAAGAAGTGCACGAGCGATACCGTGACGGATCGCACCTGATTGACCAGCGTATCCACCACCTACAACGTTAACGTGTACGTCGTATGAACCTTCAGTTGAAGTAACTGCAAAAGGTTGGTTGATAACGAGACGAAGGTCTGCGTGTGGGATGTATTCTTCTACATCTTTTTTGTTAACTGTGATTTTACCAGTACCTGGAACCAAACGTACGCGTGCAACGGCGTTTTTACGGCGTCCTGTACCTGCATATTGTGCTTGTGCCATTATATTAGTGCTCCTTTCCTCTTAGAATTAGATAAGTCCTGAGATATCAAGTACTTCTGGTTGTTGTGCAGCGTGAGTGTGCTCACCGCCAACGAAGACTTTCAATTTCATACCTTGTGCGCGTCCAAGAGTGTTGTGTGGAAGCATACCTTTAACTGATTTTTCGATCAAACGAACAGCATTTTTAGAACGAAGTTCACCTGCTGAGATTTGTTTCAATCCACCTGGGTACATTGAGTGAGTGTAGTAGATCTTATCAGTTGCTTTTTTACCAGTCAATTTAACTTTTTCAGCATTGATAACGATTACGAAGTCACCTGTATCAGTGTGTGGTGTGAAAGTTGGTTTGTTTTTTCCGCGAAGTACGCTAGCAACTACTGCAGAAAGACGTCCAAGTGGCACATCAGTTGCGTCAACGACATACCATTTACGTTCAACTTGGCCTGGTTTAGCCATAAATGTTGTTTTGTTCATGATTTCTCCTATATATAGTTCGATTTTTGTTTACGAGTGATGGGTGTTCCTTCCCATCGAAAAGTATTTGGAAGGTTCCGGGGCCTTTCAAATGGGGTAAACAATACCGTTTAACATAATATCAAAAAAACACGTCCAAGGCAAGTCATTTGGAGGTGTTTTTCTTTTATTTTTTGTATTTTTTTAGTCTCTCATTTTATAAGGTGTAAGACTAGAATTCATGCCTAAATAACATCTAAAGAGTACAAACTAATCCTCAGATTCCCAAAAAAGCTGGTCTAAAGTTTTGTCCAGAGTTTTGCAGATAGCAATACACAGATTTATAGTAGGGTTGTAATCACCTTTTTCAATAGCTGAAATGGTCTGACGCGAAACACCAATTGCATCTGCCAAGCCTTGTTGAGTGAGATCCTTTGCTACACGAGCTGACTTCATTTTTAAATTTTTCATTCAAAAATCCTATTCTTCGTCTTCTAGTTCTTCCAAACGGTTCTTCTTGATTCTGTTAATAATAACCCAGCAATCGCAAATAAGGGTCAAACCCAATGTCAAAAATGCCACACTACTCATAAGATTCTTCCCTATCTTAAACGACTGAAATAGACTTAAGAGGCCCATTAGCGATATAAAAATTCCCAAAAAACACATTACCCAGGATAATATGAGCATCTTCTTTTCAAGTTTTTTGTCTAGCAACCATGGATGCCCATTACGTGATACGCTGTGAACTAATACTAGGCACATAGAACCAAAGAAAGTGATGATTAATAGTGACTGCACTAATTCGACGGAGTGTGTCTTGCTAGCAACCATAATCGTTACAAATATACCAAGCATGGCTACCCAATAACCTCTAGCAGAAGATTCTCCGCTGATCAACTGAGCACGTTCATCCATCGTGCTAGCTACTTTTTTCTTTGACTTTTTCATTTTGTTTCCTCCATTTTCTAGATTCATTATAGCATTATTTTACACTATGTCAAATATATCATTCATTTTGTATGGATTATCTTTTTATATTCTATTAATCTATCATTTCAGAAAACAAAAAATCAGATAGGAAATCCTATCTGACACTATTTCTATCTAGCTTCTTTACCAATCGTAAAGACAGCTAAGGTATCTGGTCCGACGTGGGTAGAGATGACTGGTCCAAGTGGCATAATAAGCACTTGCTCAATGCCGTCAACTGCTAATAATTGTTCTTTTAGATTCTTCGCTGCTTCAATATCATTGGCATAAGCGACAATTGCTGTGCTATGTCCAATATCCTGGGTAGCTTGTAGGACCATTTCTTTAATGGCTTTTTTACGTCCACGGATTTTGGCCAGAGGAACCAACTTACCTGAAGCGTCCAGCCAAAGAAGAGGCTTGATATTAATCAAACTACCAATAATGGCTGAGCTCTTAGAAAGGCGACCCCCACGCATGAGATGGTAGAGATCATCAACTAAGAAATAGGTCCGTAAACGTGGCAGAATGTCCTCAATCATGGCTTTCGTTTCAGATAAGCTCTTACCTTGGTCACGAGCTTCTGCCGCCAAGATAGAGAGATAACCTTCCCCACCTGCTGCTGCCAGGGTATCTACAATCTCAATGACAGCTTCTGGGTACTCATCCAAAATCATGTCACGCGCTATAACAGCACTTTGATAAGTACCTGAAAGCACTGATGAGAAGGCAATATAGAGAAGAGCATCACCATTTTTAGCATGACGACGAAAAACCTCTTCAAATTGACCAACATTCACCTGGCTTGTGGTTGGCTGACTGCCTTCTTGCATACGTTCTAAGAGACGGTCACTCGTTAAACGGTTAGGACCAACGGTCTCATAGGCGATATCATCAAGCGTGATGGTCAAACCAACGAGCTCTACCTTATTCTCCTGAGCCCATTTTTCATCTAGATCTGCTGTGGAATCTGTCAAAATGTTAAATGTCATAAATCCCTCTATTCTATTTCATTTAAAAGGTCCTGTAATTTCCCTAATTGTGCATCGTCCCATGGACGTAGTTTTGGTGTCTTTAAGTCAATATGTGCCGACATCTTGTCTAAGTCAGACTTTACTGTATTGACACGCTCTTCCAACTCACGCGCCGAAACACGTAAAGCTCCTTGTGAAAAGATAGCCCACTGTTCATTTAAGTCACTAGTTGCTACTTCAACTAGATTTTGAACAGTATTCATCTCAGCCGCTGCGCGCTCAATATAGCTATCTGCTGTCTCATCTTCCTCAGTAAAAATAACACTGATACGATATTGATCATAACGTTGACGGCTCCCTGGAACAAACTGGGCATCAAACACACAGATAATATCAATATGTTCAAAGTTAGCATAATGATTGAGCTTACGAAGCAAGGTTTCACGAGCTTCATCAAGCTGATTAGTCTTAAAGAGTTGACGGGTTTCTTGCCAAAAGGCAATCATATTATAACCATCAACTAGAAGTATTCTTTTTTTCATAGTTACAATCGGTTTCGATAAACTTCATACATGAGAACTGCAGCTGCCACACTGGCATTAAGGCTCTGCACATGACCACTCATAGGAATAGTAATCATCTCATCCACTTGTTTCTTGATGTTAGCAGAGATTCCCTTACCTTCATTACCAATGATAAGGGCAACCTTTCCAGCTGTGTTCCATTTATGAGATGGGGTGCCATCCATATCCGTACCAAATACCCAGAAGCCTGCTTCTTTAAGCTTATCAAGAGTTTGGCTAAGATTGGTCACTCGGGCAATGGGAATATGCTCCACAGCCCCTGTTGATGTCTTGGCAACGACAGGTGTTACCCCCACAGCACGATGCTTAGGAATAATAACTCCTGTCACCTGAGTAGCATCAGCTGTACGTAGGATAGAACCAAAGTTATGAGGATCGTTGAGTCCATCTAAAATGAGGACTAGAGGATTCTCCTCTTGTTCAGCCTTATCCATAATAACTGAGAGCTCAGAATAAGCGAACTCTGACACACGAAGAACAAAACCTTGATGCACAGCTCCTCCTGTCATATCAGACAAGGTTTTCTTAGGTGTCCAAGAGATAGACACCTTCTTTTCAGCTGCCAAAGCCTTAATGGCATCAACATTTTTCCCACGAAGATCATCTTGAATATAGAGTTTATTTCCAGTATTTGCTTCCAGACTCTCTGTTACGGCATGCACACCATAAACAATGTCTAGACTTGATTCTTTAGTTGTTTTCATAAGCTAATTCTATCATAAAAAAAGCCCTCTTACGAGGGCAAAGCATGTTAAATAAATGTAATTGCTGCTAGGTAAAGCACTAGAAGAACGAGAACAACAGTTGCAGCAGCCAAAGCTTGCTTACCAATTGTATCTGGATCTGAGATTGATTCTGCAATCTTTCTCGCAGCTTGAGTAATGGTTTTACCTGCTGCTTGGAAGATATCAATTGAACCTGTACTTGTTGAACTATTTCCAGAAATTGCTGAAGACCAACCACTCAAAACCTCAGCAATTTGTTCTGCCAATTGCTGTGTTAGCGCTCTAGTTGTCTCAGCCAACTCATTAACAGCCGTAGCTTGTATATGATTGGCGGTTTCAGTGTAGCTATTTGCACTGGTATTATAAGTAACCGGTACAGTCGTTGTTGTCGTTGTTGATGAATACTGATTCCTACGGTAACTATCCGGTGTCACTGGACGCTCACCTTCATTAAAGACGCTAAAAGTCTGTGTCAGGTAATGAATATTATTATTCGTATCAATCAACTCAAAGGTCATTTTATGAATACCAGTCGTTTGCTCTGCCAAATGGTAGGCACTCAAACCAGCATTGACCTCATCCAAAGTTCCTTCAACAAAGTAGCTATGATGAATTTGTTTGCCATCAAGGACTAGATTAAGGCCCTTAATCTTCTTACCTTCCATCTTGTTAACATCAAAGTTGACGTTAAAGATTTCACCACGTGCTAAATAAAGAATATCTGTATTCCCTGTAACAGCAGGTTGATCTTCAAGAAGCGCTCCAGTACTGTCTCGTTTTGGAACAACGGTATATACTTCAGAAGTGATTGGAGTCGCTAAGATTTCTGAGATGAGTCCATCCGTAAAGGTTACCTCTGACGAATAGGTCAAACTCTCACTTTGCAACATAGAAACCACTTCAGAAGTTTTAAAGACCTCAGAAGTTGATGATGAATCTTTCCAGCCAACCGTAAGGACAGTTAAGCTATCTTCTGAATTATTATTTAACTGACTCGTTTCTGGAGCCGTAGATGCAAGAGAGCTTGCAGTACTTGCAGACTCAGAAGCGACTTCAGAAGTTGCAATAGCTTGGCTAGTAGGAGTCGCACTTACAGATGTCGTATGAGAATCCAGTGAAGAATACTCTGATTTTTCAATAACTGCATGTGTATTTCCAGCAAGTTCAGATGTGTATAGTGTGCTTTCACTCTTATACATTGAAGTTACAGCTTGAGACTCTGCAGTCGCTGTAGCCTCACGAGACTTATCATAAGTAAGCACAATATTTGGTTTTGCTTGTTCAGAATCAGATGTTGAGTTTGCATCTCCTCGTTCAGACGCCGCTACTGATCGATCCTCACCAAAAGCTTGGGCACGAGCCTCTTCTGAATGAGGTGTCGTCGTAGAAACGCTAGTCTCCACGATATCAACTTGAGAATGTACCTCAAGAAGCCCCTCATCTGTCTCACTTGAAGAGACAACCATCAGTGACGTTGAGGTCACTACTGAACTTACTTGACTCGCTGGCTCTGCCTTAGCTCCTACTGAAGAAAGATCAGCCTGAGGAGCAACTGGAGCTGGTGCCTCACTATTAACATAATTTATTTTAGCTTCATCAGGTTTTACCTGAACCTCATCTGCTTTACCTGTTTGAAGCGTAAAGCTAGATAAAATCAAAGCAGCAAAAGTTGTATAGAAAACTTTTTTCTTAGCTATTTCCATTCACCTCCTCATTTTTTTATGGCCTCATTTACTAATATTATAGACTTTTTTTTTACTTTCTGTCAAATTAGTTTTATTAAAAAAACGCTATAATATCGGGGTTTTACACGTGTCAGACATCCCTTAATTTTCTCATTTTTAAGATGCTAAATATTAGTTTCATCTTATTTTTCATTGTCAAGACGCTGAATTACTTTGATTCTCAAATAATCTAAATGTTGAAACTCCGGCTAACTGTTACAATTTTTATAGCCTTTAAATAACAAAAAATCCTGCTCTCGGCAGAATTTTTAGATTTCTTTTTCAACTTCGTCAATACACCAAGCAATCAGTTCCTCTAAGCGAGCAATATCCTCTGTCATATGAAGATAGCCCATGACTGCTTCGAAGCCTGTTGACATTTTGTAGGTAATGACATCTGTATTTTTAGCCTTGGTATGGCTATTGGCATTACGACCTCGTTTATAGATATCTAGCTCTTTTTCAGTCAAAAGCTCTTGCTCTAGCATTTTTTCAATGAGACTAGCCTGGGCCTTTGCCGACACATAGCGTGTAGCTAGACGGTGCAATTGGTTTGGCTTGGTCTGACCTTGAAAAATCAGGTGACGGCGAATGTACAAGGAATAAACAGCATCTCCCTCAAAAGCGAGAGCAATACCATTAATAAGGTTGACATCAAGGTGTTTAGTCACGTGTCCACCTCACACCATCCTTGGTATCAAGAAGCTTGATACCTTGAGCAGCTAACTCATCGCGAATGCGGTCTGCTGTCGCAAAGTCTTTGTTGGCACGCGCTGCTTGACGCTCTTCAATGAGTTTTTCGATATTTTCATCAAGGACTTCTTCTTCGAAAACAATACCGAAGACTTGGATCATTTTTTCAAAAGCATCCTTAACGGTTTGGTCATAATTGCCTGAATTAATCCATTTGGCCATGTCAAACAGAACAGTCACACCATTTGCCGTGTTAAAGTCATCATCCATAGCTGCCTGGAAGGCTTCAAGATAAGTTTGCAACTCATCTTGATTCACCTGATCTGTCAATGGAAGACTGTAGGTGTTTTTCAAATACTTAAGATTGACTTCAGCATCATGAATAGCTTTTTCAGTAAAGTTAATTGGCTTACGGTACTGTTGTGTTGCTAGGAAGAAGCGAAGCACTTGACCATCGACTGTCTTAAGCATATCATGAACCGTTACAAAGTTACCTAAGGATTTTGACATTTTCTCATTGTCCACATTGACAAAACCGTTGTGCATCCAGTAGTTGGCAAAGGTCTTGCCAGTTTTGGCTTCTGATTGGGCAATTTCATTGGTATGGTGTGGAAACTCAAGGTCTGCCCCTCCACCATGGATGTCGATGGTATCTCCAAGGATTTCAGTCGCCATAACTGAACATTCGATGTGCCAACCAGGACGACCAGGTCCCCACGGGCTGTCCCAAGAAACTTCTCCCTCTTTGGCAGCTTTCCAAAGGGCAAAATCCAGAGGATTCTCCTTACGTTCTGTTTCAGCATCCGTACGTCCGCTTGCACCAATTTCAAGATCTTCCAAAGTCTTGTTAGCCAATTTAGCATAGTTGTTTGACTTAGCTACTCGGAAGTAAACATCACCTTCAGAGACATAGGCGAATCCTTTGTCAACCAAGGTTGACACAAATGCAATGATTTCATCCATGTAGTTAATAACACGAGGATTTTGTGTCGCTGGTTTAATGCCAAGCTGTGCAGTATCTTCCATAAAAGCCGCGATAAACTTGTCCGACAATTCTTTAGTTGAAATGCCAGCTTCATTGGCTGCCTTGATAATCTTATCATCTACATCCGTAAAGTTAGAAATATAGTTGACTGTGTAGCCACAATACTCAAAATAACGACGAATAGTATCAAAAGCTACTGCTGAACGGGCATTTCCGATATGAATATAATTGTAAACTGTTGGTCCGCAGACATACATATTGACAACATTTTCTGTCAAAGGTACAAAATCACGGAGCGAACGCGTCATCGTATCATAAATTTTAATCACTAGAGATTCCTTTCAATTAACTGGAAACTATTTTTTATCCTTGATATGGTTTAGGTATAAACACAAGAGTATCACAAGAATGATAATCCATATAGCCGCAACTAGCTGACCTTGAGCCAAGAGAGACATAGCTGAAAGGAAACTCCCAACTATATAGAAGACCAAAAAAGGATTGTTTTTGAATAAATTTTTCATAACTCAAGTATTACTTGTGACGTTGCTTAAAAACAAGACCAGCCCATAAAAGAGCAATGCAAAACCACAAGGCTGCCATGCTATAGTCTGCTCTATGTAAAGCAATGTAAACAAGGGCAAGAGGGCCCACGACCGTCAATCGAGTCACCTTTGAACTAAAGAGTTTCATCGTTTCCTTTCCTTATAGGCGTGATGAGTGGAAGCTAGCTGCTTTTAGAAGGTCTTCTAGTTTTTCGCTATAGTATTCACGTCCTTCTTCAATATCGTGGATAACTTCTTCGTCCTTTTGACCATGAACACGCACAACCTTAGCAGGAACACCAACGACTGTAACATCTTCTGGGACATCCGCAACAACCACAGCTGCCGCACCGACCTTAGAATTCTTTCCAATCTCAATAGGGCCTATGACCTGAGCATGGGCTGAAACCAAGGCACCCTCACGAACGGTTGGGTGACGTTTTCCGACATCTTTACCAGTACCACCTAAAGTGACACCGTGGTAAAGCATAGCACCCTTCTCCACAACAGCTGTCTCACCAATGACAAGGCCTGAGCCATGGTCGATGAAAACACCTTCAGCAATCTGAGCCCCTGGGTGAATCTCGATTTGAGTCCAGAAGCGCCAAAACTGACTATGCATACGCGCTAAGAGTCGACAATGGTGGCGCCAGAGAAAATGTGAGATACGATGAGCAGCCAAGGCTTTTAATCCAGGGTAGGTTAAAAGAACCTCCAGACTCGTCCGAGCTGCTGGGTCATTTTTCTTTACTATATCAATACTTTCTTTCCACCAACCCATTTAGGTCACTCCTTACATCATTATTGCTATTATTGTTTGTTGTAGCCCTACTATTCTTTAAAGTGGAAAGCTGTGAACACTAATTCTACTCGCTATCCCCTTCAAAATAAGACCAGTCGACTAACTCAGGCTGCTCATCAAACGGATTGATGACAACACCTTGAACCTTATCCAACTCATTTTCACCTGTTGAAGGCTGGTAAATTTCTGACAGTGGCCATTGTAAAATCGTCCCTTTAGCCTTACGGAAAGGTAGGCCAAAAGTTTCGTTACCGTACCATTTTGCAAAGCTCGTTAAGTTCGTAAACACAGGCACATAACTCTGTCCCTCTGCATTCGACATGGTCGCAAAGAAACGGTCATCCTGACCATCTTCCTCGCGTTTGTGAATGAAGGCTGGAACAAGATAAATCTTATCTTTAGAATCTGCCTTTTGATTTTCCTCACCCAAAAGATTATTTAAGGTCTGAGTGAAATAGTTGATAAACTGGATAAGTTCACTGCTTGCAAACAGAGTGGTATTTGAGAAATCACCATCCTCTTTTAAATTGAAAGCAAGACCAAAAAGTTCTGCCTGAACCAGTTGTGTTAGGATATCCAAGCTTGAACGTTTTATCCAAGTCTGTTCTCGAGCACTCTCTTGAGTAGCTTTGAAAGATTGTAAGTCCTGTTCACTAGTGAAGACAGGAACAACCTTCTTGCCTTCCACTTCAACTGCGTAGAGGTCATGGGCAGCCAAGACGGGAGTACGTTGTAGGTGATTAACCAAAGCCAGACTGGTCAAAAAGTGGTCTGGTTCCTTTAAAAATTCTTTTAGAGTTTCATCAAAAGCTTGCAATTCTTGATTTTCTGTCATTCTTCTATCTGTTCTTTCGTTTCTGATTTATCAGGATTTTTCGGTGCTTCACCATTTTCATTATGGTGGCGTGGTTTGTGATGAGAACGACGGCGGTGACGATGCTCTCCTTTATTTTCCCCGTCCTCAATCTTTTCAGGCTTAGGGAGCAAGGTCTTGATTGAGGCATCGATACGTCCTTTTTCATCGATTTTGATAACTTTAACAGTTACCATATCCCCAACCTTAACCACATCTTCGACACGCTCAGTGCGTTCCCAAGCTAGTTCTGAGATGTGGACAAGAGCATCTGTCTTATTAAAGAGGTGGACAAAGGCACCGAACTTTTCAATACGCACAACTGGTACAGTGTAAACCTCTCCAACCTTAGCTTCACGTACAAGATCGGAGATGATAGCTTTAGCACGGTTAATGGCATCCTGATCACTAGAGAAAATCTGAACAAGACCTTCTTCATCGATATCGATAGTGACACCAGTCTCAGCGATAATCTTGTCAATCGTTTCGCCACCTTTACCGATGACAACCTTAATCTTGTCAACAGGAATCTGAATACTGTCAATCTTAGGCGCTGTTGGTGCCAATTCTGGACGTGGCTCAGCGATTGCTGACTCAATAACGTCAAGAATCTCAAAACGAGCTACCTTGGCTTGAGCCAAAGCCTCTTCGAGAATGGCAGGTGTAATACCTGAAATCTTAATATCCATCTGAAGAGCTGTAATTCCTTGACGTGTACCAGCTACTTTAAAGTCCATATCTCCAAAATGGTCTTCTAAACCTTGAATATCAGTCAGGACAGTGTAGTTAGTACCATCTGAGATAAGCCCCATGGCTATCCCTGCAACAGGCGCCTTAATCGGTACACCACCAGCCATAAGAGCCAAGGTTCCTGCACAAATAGAGGCTTGTGAGGAAGAACCATTTGACTCCAAGACTTCTGCTACCAAACGGATAGCGTAAGGGAACTCTTCAACACTTGGAAGAACCTGAGCAAGGGCACGTTCACCTAGGGCTCCGTGACCTATTTCACGTCGACCTGGTGCACCGTAACGCCCTGTTTCACCCACTGAATACTGAGGGAAATTATAGTGGTGAAGGAAACGTTTCTTATACTCTGGATCCAAACCATCAACAAGTTGTGTATCACTCATAGGTGCTAAAGTCAAAACTGACAAGGCTTGAGTTTGTCCACGTGTAAAGAGACCTGAACCATGAACCTTAGGAAGAAAGTCAATCTCTGCATCCAAAGGACGGATTTCATCCACACGACGACCATCTGGACGAACCTTATCCTCGGTAATGAGACGGCGTACTTCAGCATGTTCCATCTGCTCAAGGATTTCTGCTACATCACGCAGAATGGTTTCCTTATCTTCATCTTCTGCAAAGCGTTCTTGATAAGAAGTAAGGACCTCTTCTTTAACAGCCTGGGTTGCTGCTTCACGCGCCAGTTTTTCTTCCACCTGAACAGCCTTAGCTAACTGATCATAATAAGCCGTTTCGATTTCGACTTTCAAATCAGCATCAACTTGTAGAAGTTCAACCTCAGCCTTTTCCTTACCAACAGCTGCAACGATATAATTTTGGAAATCAACCAACTCTTGAATAGCCTCATGTCCCTTCAAGAGTGCTTGCAGCATAATATCCTCAGACAATTCCTGAGCACCCGACTCTACCATATTGATAGCTTCCTTGGTACCTGCCACTGTCAAGTCTAAAAGTGAAATTTCCTTATCCGCTACACTTGGGTTGATGATGAAATCTTCTGCGGCATAGGCCACTTGAACCCCAGCAATCGGACCATTAAAAGGAATGTCAGAAATAGAAAGAGCTAAAGAGCTGCCAAACATAGCTGCCATCGGAGCACTAGCATTCTCATCATAAGAGAGGACGGTGTTAATGACTTGAACTTCATTTCGGAAACCTTCCGCAAACATAGGACGAATAGGACGGTCAATGAGGCGAGCAGTCAACGTGGCATCTGTTGAAGGACGACCCTCACGCTTGTTAAAGCCCCCCGGGAACTTACCAGCTGCATACATTTTTTCCTCATAATTAACCTGTAAAGGAAAGAAATCTGCAGTTACCATCTTTTTAGACATAACAGCTGTTGATAATACCGTTGTATCTCCATAACGCACGACGACAGCACCATTAGCCTGCTTGGCTACCTGCCCAACTTCAACGACAAGCGGGCGTCCTGCAAAGGTCATCTCAAAAGTTTGTTTAGCCATGTTTGATCCCTCTTTTTATCCATGACCAGCCCTTATAAAAACGAACCGGTCAACTTTATGTCATTCATTTGATATAACTTTCATTTTACCATAATATAGTCAAAAATGGCAGAGCTCCGGCATAAGTTAGCAGCTAAGATTCCCTTTCTCTCAGATATTTAAGTCGTTTTGTGATATAATAAACACTTATGAGAGACAAAGGAATGACTATGAAAAAATTACAACACATCATTATGATTGCCTTAATCTTACTAGGCCTAGTAACACCTGCTCTAGCACAAGAACAGACAGATGACTTCAATGTTTCCGCTAAACATGCGATTGCTATCGAAGCAACTACAGGAAAAGTCCTCTATGAAAAGGACGCCACTACCCCTGATGGTGTGGCTTCAATGACTAAAATCCTAACAGCCTACATGGTCTATAAAGCAGTTGACCAAGGAAAAATTACCTGGGACACTGAAGTAGATATTTCAGACTATCCTTTCAACTTAACCGTTGATTCAGAAGTTTCAAATGTCCCACTGGATTCCCGAAAATACACTGTTAAACAACTCCTAGATGCCACCCTCATTTCCAGCGCTAACAGTGCTGCTATTGCTCTGGCTGAAAAAATCTCAGGATCAGAGAGTGCCTTCGTTGACACTATGACAGCCCAACTAAAAGAATGGGGCATTACAGATGCTAAATTATTTAACGCTTCTGGTCTAAATAATAAATATCTTGGGGATAACCGCTATCCTGGCTCAAAACCAGACGACGAGAATACGATGAGCGCCCTAGATGTTGCCATTATTGCAGACCACCTCATCAAAGACTATCCTCAGGTACTTGAAATCACCAAGCAAACCGAAACTGATTTCGAAGGTGACAACAAATTAACGACGCACAACTACATGTTGGAGGGGCAAGACAACTACCGTGAAGGCGTTGATGGACTCAAGACTGGAACAACCGAACTTGCAGGGGCATCCTTTGTAGCCCACTCCAATGAAAATGGCATGAGTTTGATTACAGTTGTTATGAATGCGGACAATGGCGGAGAGGATGAAGCTGCTCGATTCACAGCCACAAATGAGTTGCTAGATTATGTGACTCAAAACTGGGAAATCAAAACCCTCAACACCAAGGGACAAATCATCAAGAAAAATGATATTAAGGTAGCCGATGGAGACCGTCAAACCATCTCTGCTAAGCTCGAGTCAGACCTTACAGTCATTCAAAAAATAAACAGCAAAAATGATGCTGTTAAAATCAAAGCAAAAACCATAACAGCACCTATCAAAAAAGGTGACACTATTGGAACAGCAACCTTTGATGATAAGAATCTCGTAGGAACAGGTTACATCTCTGATCCGCCTCAAATTTCGGTAACAGCCAACCAATCTATCAAGAAAAGTTTCTTCTTAAAAGTTTGGTGGAACCATATCGTTAATTTCTTTACAGGAAATAAGTAAACACAAAACTACCTTTTAGCTATCAAAAGGTAGTTTTATCTTGCCTTCAAAATTAGTCCTGTTAGTAAATGCCCCTTCTCTACACCTTATGTTCCTCTCAAAATGTGGTATAATAAATATCCAAAACACATGAAGGAACAAACCATGAAAAAACTGATTACGCTTATGATGACCTTCTTACTCTGTCTGGGAAGCGTAGCCCCTGCTTTTGCAGCAGATAAGAAAAAAGGATATGATGCCGCAGCCAAACATGCCATCGCTGTCGAAGCTACTACTGGCAAAATTTTATACGAAAAAGATGCAACCACCTCTACGGGGATTGGCTCTATTACCAAGCTTCTAACAGCCTATATGGTTTATAAAGCGGTAGATCAGGGAGACCTCAAATGGAACAGCAAAGTTGACATTTCTGACTACCCATTTGAACTAACTGTCAGTGCCGGAGTATCTAATATTCCACTAGACGCCCGCAAATACACTGTCAAACAACTTCTTGACGCAACTCTTATTTCCAGTGCCAATAGTGCATCGATTGCTCTAGCCGAGGAAATCGGAGGAACCGAAAGTAAGTTTGTCGACATGATGAAAGCCCAACTTAAAGATTGGGGTATCACTGATGCCAAGATTGTCAATGCCTCTGGTCTCAATAATTCTTACTTAGGTGACAATATCTATCCAGGCTCTAAATCAGACGAAGAAAATACCATGAGTGCTAAAGATGTTGCTATCATTGCACAACACGTGGTGAAAGAATATCCTGAAATTCTCGATATCACTAAAAAAACTGAGGCTGATTTTGATGGTGTTAACAAACTTAAAACCTTCAACTATATGCTTAAGGGACAACCTAGTTACCGTAAAGGGGTGGATGGCCTAAAAACGGGAACCACTGATTTAGCCGGTGCCTCCTTCGTGGCCCACTCAAATGAAAGTGGTATGAGCATTATTACAGTCATTTTGAATGCTGATAATACCGATACTGATGACTACGCCCGTTTTACTGCAACCAATGACCTACTTAATTATGTGGTCTATCATTGGGAAAGCAAGACCATTGCCAAAAAAGGGCAAGCTATCGGTAAAAGTCAAGCCCATGTCCTTGATGGTAAATCTAAGCAAGTCACTGCTGTCGCTAAGTCTGACTTTAATATCATCCAAAAAATAGATGCTAACAATAGTAAACACATTAAAGTCACTACAAATCAAGTCCAAGCCCCCGTCAACTCAAGTAACAAGGTTGGAACAGCTACCTTTGAAGATAAGTCGCTTGTAGGAGAAGGTTACTTGCCTAACCAAGGTATGCCTAGCATGGAACTGGTTGCTGGTAAAGAAGTTAAGAAAAGCTTCTTCCTCAAGGTCTGGTGGAATCACTTTGTCAACTTTGTCAACGAAAAACTCTAATCATTACAGTCGAGCTTTGCTCGGCTTTTTCTTTTACCCCAACTTTACAGAAAGATTGACTCTATCTTGACTCCTATTGACACAACAAAAAGACAAACTACACCTGTAATCTGTCTTTTTGTTTGATTTTTACACTACTGTAAAGGTTAATTTATCTTTCGAGCATCCAATCTTAAGGGTTTGTCCACTAACTACTTGGCCACCTAGTAAGAGCTCAGATAACTTATCCTCCACCTGAGTTTGAATCGTGCGACGTAATGGACGAGCACCCATCTCAACATCATAGCCATCTTTAGCTAAATGTTTGAGGGCAGCTCGTTGGAATTTCAAGTCAATCCCTTTTTCAGCCAAAGCTGATACCAACGGTTTTACCATAATCTTGACAATCTCACGAAGCTGCTCTTCCTCTAAACTATGGAAGACAACCTTTTCATCAATACGGTTGATAAACTCTGGGCGGTAGGCCTTCTTAAGTTCTTCCATGATACGTGACTGCATAGCTTGGTGATTATGAGAAATGTCTTGGACTCCAAAACCAACAGTCTTATCATCACGAAGAGCAGTCGCTCCCAAATTCGAAGTCATAATGATAATGGTATTTGAGAAGTCAACTTTACGACCTCGACTATCCGTCAAGACACCGTCATCCAAAACCTGTAAGAGAATATTGAAAATGTCTGGGTGAGCCTTTTCTACCTCGTCAAAAAGAAGAACTGAGTAAGGCTTGTTACGAACTTTTTCTGTTAACTCACCACCCTCATCATATCCAACATAACCTGGAGGAGCACCGTTAAGGCGGCTAGCCGCAAATTTTTCCATGTATTCTGACATGTCAAAGCGAAGCAAAGCTGACTCATCATCAAAGAGAACCTCCGCCAAAGCCTTGGCCAATTCTGTCTTACCAACACCAGTAGGTCCAAGGAACATGAAGGAACCAATCGGACGTTTGCCAGTACGAATACCTGACTGGTTACGACGAATAGCACGACTAATCGCTGAAACTGCTTCGTCTTGACCAATAACACGTTTGTGAAGCTCTGCTTCCAGA
Organism: Streptococcus sp. 449_SSPC; assembly: GCF_001073005.1. Classification (NCBI taxonomy): domain Bacteria; kingdom Bacillati; phylum Bacillota; class Bacilli; order Lactobacillales; family Streptococcaceae; genus Streptococcus; species Streptococcus sp. 449_SSPC. The sequence goes on along the minus strand of NZ_JVGR01000026.1, from coordinate 3,084 downwards.
TTCAAGTAACGCTTGCTATCTGCCTGAGTCATCTTCTCAACAGGAATACCTGATAGACGACTAAGGGTTTGCATAATCTGATCTGCATCTACCAAGGCAGGTTTTGGTAATTTTGCTTTTTGGCTAGCCTTATATTGTTTAACAGCAGCCTTCATATCACCAGATAGAAGCGCTTCGTCCAAAGGCGTTATTTCAAGTTTGGCTTCTTTTTTGATACGACCTTGAACAGTTGCACTCGCTTCATCTAAAAGGTCAATGGCAGAGTCAGGTAAGTTTTTACTCGTCAAATAACGGTGGGCTGCCTTGACTGCTGTCTCAACCGCCTCATCAGTAATCGTTACACGATGATAGTCTTCATAAGACGACCGTAGGCCTTTTAGAATATCAATCGCCTCAGCTACACTTGGCTCCTCGATTGTAATCTTAGCAAAACGACGGGAGAGGGCTGCATCTTTCTCAATATGCTTTTGATACTCAGCTTGAGTGGTTGCTCCAACCATGTGAAGAGTCCCACGTGCTAGAGCAGGTTTCAAAATATTAGCCGCATCCAGGGTACTATCGATACCTGATCCAGAACCAATAATCGTATGCAATTCGTCAATAAAGAGAATGATTTTTCCATCAGCTTCAATCTCATCGATGATTTGATTCATACGTTCTTCGAAATCGCCACGGAAACGTGTTCCGGCAACCACACTCATCATATCAAGCTCTAAGATACGCATATCAGCCAACTCAAAAGGTACCTCGCCCGAAGCAATACGCTGTGCCAAACCAAGCGCAAGGGCCGTCTTACCAACACCTGCTTCACCCACAAGAACTGGATTGTTCTTCGTTTTACGGCTTAAAACCTGAATCATGCGTGAAATTTCTTTCTCACGTCCAATAACAGGATCAAGGGCACCTGACTCGGCTACTGCCGTTAAGTCTTTGGTGTAATCTGACAGTTCCCCAGTAGAAGATTGAGGAGGCTGCATCATATTAGCAAAATTCCCTGATGCCTTTGACTTTTTAGGCTTACGAAGGTCGTGAATGGCCTTCAAATCTTGCTTACTAAGACCTGCGTAACGCTCCAAAGAACGTCGTAAATCAATAATGCGAGGCTTATCACTATCATCCTTATATTGAAAACCAGCGACTTCAAGGAGGCGACAAACCATCAAATCCTTATGAAGGAGAAAGGCCATCAATACGTGTTCAGACCCTACCTCTACAGCACCAGTTACACTAGCAATTCCCTCTGCCTCTTGCAACATAGCCCCTAAAGCATGTGACTGTGCACGTAAATCGATAATATCTGATTCAGACAAGTCTTTTGGACTTTTCTCCATCGCTAGTACAGCAGCGGTCTCAATCTCTTCCGCACGAATACGGTCCTCAAAATCAGTAAATGTTAGGTAGGCTACAGATCCTGGAACCTCAACCATAGCCAGAAGCACATGCCAAGTCTCCAAGAAGGGACTTCCAAAACGCTCTGCCTCAAGCTGAGCACGATGGAAAATGGCCTGCATTTTTCTTGAATATGTCGTCATCTAATTTCCTTTTCTATCCAATCTAAGTAATAGCGAGCGCAGAATACGCGAACGAATAGCGGCCGCATCTTCGCCTAAAACATCATCACTAGCAGTTGCTAAAATCAAATTTCCCTCACGTTCAGTGATGATTTTTTCATCAAAAAGCAACTGAATCAAGTCTGTAAATACCTGCTCGCTGAGCTGATCCGCCAAGTTCTGAAGCAAATCATTAATCATGTGGTGCTTGTCGGAGAATCTGACCTTGACGATACGAATATAACCGCCACCTCCACGTTTACTCTCAACAATATAACCACGACTTTCTGTAAAACGAGTCTTAATAACATAGTTAATCTGACTCGGTACAACTTGAAAAGTATCTGCTAAGTTCGAGCGTTGAATCTCAGCAATTCCAGACTGGCCCAGCAATTCTTTAATATATTCTTCTATACTATCTGATGTATTTCTTGCCATCTTAATTCCTCCAGTCTAATTTGACTATAACTGACTATTATTATACCAAAAATGTCAGCTCATGGGAAACTATACCTTCAAAAAGCTTTTTAAAGTTGTCATTAGAGACCATATAAGATACAATAAATAAGACTAAAATATTAGGTAACTTAAGGTGTTTGATTCAAATTTTCTATCCACTTTGACAGGCTGAGACCCACCTAATCCAACAAGTACTTTTTAGCACTTTCGCAGTAGTATTAGTCTTATCACTCTCGATAAAGCTCATGTCATTTTGAGTCTTATCTCTTATTTTATTCCCCTATGAAAGGTTACTCATGAAATACATCATTGCACTCTTAATCTCTATGATTCCTTTGGTTGAGCTCCGTGGAGCCGTTCCTGTTGCTATCGCCTCAGGTATCCCTTGGTGGCAAGCCCTAATTCTTTGTGTCATTGGGAACATGATTCCAGTTCCAATTATCTTCTTCTTCGCCCGCCGTGTCCTCGAATGGGGGGCAGATAAACCTCTAATTGCTGGCTTCTTTACCTGGTGTCTTAAAAAAGGTCACAGTGGTGGCCAAAAACTTGAAAAAGCTGCTGGAGATAAGGGTGTCTTCTGGGCCCTTCTACTTTTTGTGGGAATTCCGCTTCCAGGAACAGGAGCTTGGACTGGTACCCTAGCAGCATCTATCCTAGATTGGGACTTTAAACGTAGTGTTATTGCTGTTATGCTTGGAGTTATCCTTGCAGGTATCATCATGGGAACACTCTCTCTTCTACTTGGTGTAAATACCTTCGCTCATTAATTACTTTTTCAACGTCTGGGACATGCTCAGACGTTTTTTAATAGCAGTCAAAACCACCCGTGAGAACGGGTGGCTTGCTCTTCGGCTGAAAGCCTCTGCTTCCGGCCGAGGCCTAAAGGCCTACCGAATGGTTTCCCTTCAGCACCACCTTTGCTAGCTGACCCGTCTAGCGGGTCTCTTTAAGATTACTTTCTTTTATTCTTCTCACCTGTAAACGGATCATACTCCTCAAAAAGACTGAGCTGATCTGCTATCACGTCTTCTTGTAATTGATTACGAATATATTCTTCAATTCGCTTCTGATTTCG
>NZ_JVGR01000025.1:0-58273 GCF_001073005.1 Streptococcus sp. 449_SSPC | reverse complement strand
CGAAATCAGAAGCGAATTGAAGAATATATTCGTAATCAATTACAAGAAGACGTGATAGCAGATCAGCTCAGTCTTTTTGAGGAGTATGATCCGTTTACAGGTGAGAAGAATAAAAGAAAGTAATCTTAAAGAGACCCGCTAGACGGGTCAGCTAGCAAAGGTGGTGCTGAAGGGAAACCATTCGGTAGGCCTTTAGGCCTCGGCCGGTAGCAGAGGCTTTCAGCCGAAGAGCAAGCCACCCGTTCTCACGGGTGGTTTTGACTTTGCGTGCGGCGAATGAATGCAACTTTTAAATACAAAGGTCGAAGTATTCGTATTTGTCTTTCGACAAGTTCCCTTAACCACAGAACCCTATTTCTCTAGCCAAAAGAACGCTTGGTTTAACATCTCTTTTGCTTGTCCAATCATACACGGTCCATGAGAAATAATAATATTCTTAGGTTCCCATTTCTTTATTTTGTGATAACTCCTCAAAGCTTGTTTTTTGCCAAATAAGAAACATATTCTTAAATCTCTTGGTGTTTTACCATTTGGATAGTGATTATCGCCTATTTTAAACAGTAGCTTTTCAAAAATCGATACATTCTCAGTTTCTATATTTTCAATAAGATCCGTTAAAATCAGAGTTGAACTTTCATTATGGAAAAAAACAACCTCTTTTACATAAAAACTTCCCTCAAATGTTGTAAAAAGAATTTCTTCGTTCCAATTGGCCTTGCTTAATTCCTGACCATAATCCAAACTCATTCCCGATTTTCTGGCACGCTTTTGAACACCACTAGCTAGCCAAACTTTTGCTTCAGGAAATAGTTGATGCCATTCATCTATATAACTATAATGTAAGACATTGGGTGCAATAAGGTGTTTTACCTCACCTAATTGCTTAATTTCAAAAAGCAAATTGTCACTAGGCTTAATCGGTGAATGCACCCAAATACCACCATTCTTCAAACGGATAACCGTCATTCTAGTTGAAAAAGGCACTTTGAATAATTTGAAATCCATCTGTACTTCTTCCCCATCTACAATCCATAGGTTATCTGCTATCTTTTTTAAGGAATTGAGGGGACTATATTTTTTGACTTCCATGAGACTCTGCTTTCTAAATTAATAAAGTATAATCAATCATTATTCTCCAAAAATGGAACAACCAAGTCAATCCACTCTTGAGGTAGGTAGGCTGATAAATAGCCGTGATTATAGCCCTTTGCCTCAAACAAGATAGTGTTGGGATACAACTGCTCAAATAATCTAGCTGATTCCTTAACACATTTCAATTCTTTTTCGCCATAAATATAGAGAACCTGTACCTTACTTTTAGATATTCTACTATTCAACTTGTAGTGTCCCATATAAGTTCGATAAATGGTCACTAATGTTTTGATAGGCGTCCTTGGCATATCCTCCATATAATAATTTTTTATTTCGTCTGGGTAAGCTAATTGGGGATAGAATTTATTCATTAAGCTTAACTGAAGTTTACAAGAGGATTTACTAAACATCAGTTTACCAAATAAAGATACCAACAAGATGCTAAATCTCGCCAACCTTGGTTGAGGAATACAGAGGCTTCCGTCTATGATAGCCTTCTCAGCTATATCGCTGTCTAAGGACAAGATCTCCATGGCAATTTGACCACCAAGAGAAACTCCACCTAAAGCAAATAATTTCCCACCACAATTCTCTTTGATATAGTCTAGGATTTCTAAGGCAGAATCTTCAGTAGAAACATAATCAAGTTGATACTCTTCACCGTGACCATTAAGTGTAGGTAAAATGACATGGTATTTATGAGACAGTATACGAGCTTGTCTAAGATAATTCCACCAAGAGCTACCCCCACCATGTATTAATAAAACGGGAGGCAAATTTTTATCACCAAATTCATGAAATTTCATATTTGATACCCTCCAAAATGTCTCATATAGCCAGTACTATTCTTTTTTTGAACGCCTATGCTTGCCTTTTTCATTCTACTTATAGAAAATCTTGACCCAATCCTGCTTTGCACTTAGAATACGAGCAACAAATACTGTATGATTCTCAATATAATAAAATGCGAGATAGTTCTCTATTGGCATATAACGATAGGTTTTCCCATCGTCAGTCATTTCACCGTAACCTCTACTAGACACAAGTGGACATGCTTCTGGAAATATTTCTAAGGTTTCAAGAGCAGTTAATATCAAATCGACTTTCCCATCCGCAGATTGTTGGCTATAAAAATTCATAACGATATAGTCGTGTATTTCTCGTATGTCCTGCTTAGCTCGATCCGCAAGAAAAACCTGATAGCGTTTCAACTTAGTCAAGACCAAATTCCTTTCTCACATCCGCTACAGAAGTGACTTTACCTTGAGCAATTTCCTGATGCCCAATTAAAATTTCCTTCTTTAAATCCTCAAAAGCCACTTGATACTGCGTATCCTGCAAATCACTAGAAACAAATTCTCTTGCATCAACTGTCCTATTGGCAATTTTTCTAAGTGCTGCATTCAGGACATCTGATACCGTAATTTTTTCGTCTGCTAAGATGTCTTTCGTTTTTTGGTAAAATACCGAATCTGCTCGAAAATTTACCGCTTGTGTCTTTGCCATACTAAAAACTCCTTTTGTAAATACATTTTGTATATACATTCTAACATATAAAAGAAAAAGTATTCAACTAAAAATAGAAATGACTTACAATAAAAAGCCCTGATACCAAGGCTTTTCATTTATCTATATAGTCACAAACGTTATTAATTTGTTCACTAAAAGTAGAACCAAATTTTTCTTCAAAAAATGCACTTCCGATAGTGAAGGCCCAAGGGTTTGTTTCAAGTACCTCATCCAAACGTTGATAAGAATCAATACTACCAGCTAGACAAACAGGCGCTTGGATTGCTTCTACAAAAGCATTGTTTAATTCCACTGGATTACCAGTATATTGATAACCTAATAAATCGAATCCATATACCCCTTTCGCCAAGCATTCTTTTGCTTGAGCAATCATATTATCAATGGAACCTTCAAGTACAGACGGCCGTCCAGTAATTTCCCCAACAAATGGCATATACTTCATTATGATACTTACAATTCCATGTAATATGTGCTAAACTATTGTTATCCTGTATCATCAAGGGTCCTCCTTTTGTATATTAGTTAGTGGTCGGGAAACCTTATCTAATATAACACTTTAGGGGGGACCTTTTTGATACATCGCTAAAAGCTTTTCGGAACCACTAGCATAGCTAGTGGTTTTCGAGAGACAAAAATAGACCAGAGTTATCGTTTAACTCTGGTCTATAGAAGAATTATTAGGTGTCTAACTAGTCTTTATACTTGAACTCTAAGGCATCCACCGCTAAATCAATGACTTTAGATTTTAGTTTTCTCTTTTTAAAGTTCAAACTTTTAAGAAAATCTTTATTGTTTCTTAGAGACTTCCATAATAGCTTTTTAGCTTTTGTATCAAGTTCAATGCTGTAAAGTAGATTTGCTAGTGAAATAATTAAAGGTTTAAATACATTTAAAAACTTAGTCTCCTTTTCATCAATAATTGACGCTTTATATTCATCAAAATCTTGAACTGTATATTTGGGAACTAAACCTAAAATGGGGTTAACCAGTAATTGAGTAGAAGAATTCATCAAATTGACATATGTACCTAGTTCATACTGCTGTTGGTCGGACATTTTATCATAGTCAAGACCAAATGTCTGAATTTTATTTATTGCTCTATTCAACAGTGATTGCTCATTTTTAATTCTCGTTATCCGCTCTTGTAATTCAACAATAGCAAGCTTATATGATTGTATATCTCTTTCACTTATAGCAATAAATAAATTTTCTAAATGGTTCTTATCAATCTTACTTTTCCAAAAGATTAATCCACTAGCTAATAAAGAAACACAGGCCATAGCCCATCCAACTGGACCTGCCAAACCAAGAAAAGCTTCTCCTGCTGCCATTCCACCACCACCTGCAGCAAGTGCTCCACCACCAAGCCATGCTAATGCAGCATTAGTGGCCACAGCTCCGCTTAAAGTAGAGATGGCAGTACCAGTTGATGCAACTCCAAAAGTTGTAGCAACACCCATTGCTACTGTCGGTCCCATTGTTACTACTGCAACCCCCAGTCCAGCTCCTGCTGTTCCTACACCTGCATTTTTTACTGTTGCGTTTTTATAGTCCTTTTCAATCTTAACTACTTGTTGCTTCCAATTTAATCTTATCTTTTTTAATTCTTCATACTGAATTTTTTGTTCACTAGGAACATTGCGTATTTTATCAAAGGTGTATTGAATCTCTGTCAAAGCTTCGTGTAATCCTTTAGTATAACCACCTAATGTATTTATCTGAGTATTAACCTCATGAATTGCATTCTGAGTATTATCCTTAGCAATCTGTAACTTAGTTTTATTTTTCTTTCTTATTCTCATCATCATTCTCCACGAAAGTAAGAGTCAATATCGGACTTATTTCTTAAAATTTTATTGGAATCAACATTCCTCTTTTCAGCAAGTAAGACTGACTTGTCGAACGCAGACCTATACATTTCACTATTCTCCAAGTCAGTAACGAAGGTTAACAAATCAACATCATCGTATATATTTGATAATTCTCTTAAGCCCTCAACATAGTAGTTTAGAATCTTCATTTCTCGTCTGTTATCATATATCTTGTTACTTAGCTTATGCCGAATAAAAGCGTTATTCCCTTCGCCATACAATGATATTCCCAGTCTACCTAAACCAACAATATTAAGCCTCATTACAAATTCTGAAACGTCGAAATTTCCTTTACCAGAGATAACACCTCTGATTATAGCATCAGATAAATCAATCAGGCAGAATGTCCCATGAGATATTGTCAGCATCCTCTTTACAGATGCATTAGAAAAAGGTTCACACGTTTTCCATAATAGAGAGAATACCCTTTTACTTTTATCAAAATCGCTGAAATATCTTATTAATCTCCTAACTGAGTATACTGTGCGTACTAAAAGTTCATTAATAAAAACTGAAAGTGCTTGAGCAGTCTGGAATCTAACATCATATCCCTCTTTGTATATATTGAGAGCTAATTCATTAAAGCTGTTATCAAATTCAGTAACAGGTATGTTCAACTTCCTTTTGAGAGCTATAATGTCATTAATCCAGCTCCATAGTGGTGATGGGATCCCCATCCCTCGACTCTTACTACCAGACGAACCAGAAACATCTGAAAACAAATGTCCAATCCAATTAATAAAAGCACAGTAAAATTTGCTTGAAAAGTTATTTCCTTGTAACTCAAAGCCTGGATTAGCGTTTTGAAGTGAAATAAGTTCACCACCAGATACAAAGTGCGATGTATTATTGAACTGATCTAAAATTGAAAAAAATAGTCCGAGCAAAGTAGGATTATGTGCAAGAGATTTAAAGTGATGATTCTTTGGATTCAAATCGAAAATAAAGCTTGCCGCATCACCAGCTCCACGTTGATCGTAAGGAACTTTAAATCTTCTTTCTAAGTACCTCACCGCAGAAGAGATATTATTCGATCCATTATCTTCCCAACCACAAAGTTTGGCAAAATCTTTAGTACGATTTTTAAACCACTCATCTGTTATGTTACCCAATGGAGACTCTCCAGGCCTCCCTACAAAAAATATATCTATTATGCTACAAAGAGCGCCACAGCTAGAGGCTAGAATATAATCTGATTTATCACAATTAGGTGTTACATGCTCTATTGCATAATAGTCTTCACTAAGTCTTTCATTGATAGTATTTAATTCAAGCTCAGCTTCAGATAATGCATCATTTATATTTGATGCAAATTGATATCCAGAATCGGTAATATCTAAGTCTAAGACCAGTGTTTTTTTATTTTTACCCATATATACTCTCTATTTTTCAACAATTATCTGAATTTATTATATCACTAAAATTTTTATGAATGAAATGATTTCTCGATAACAAACACAAAAATAAAGCTAAGAAAAACTAAAAGGATAATAAAAATTGTATCAATTTTAATACTGATACTTCCAAAGATCAATTAAGCGATATTGGAGGTGGAGTACGTTTCTTTACCCACAAACACCTTGTCAATGGAAACAAACATATCTCCACAAGATAAATAGAATTAGATAATTTCTAGATATCACTTCTACTCACTCCAAAAAATACTAACTCTGATACTTCCCTAGCACAAAATGAAAAGCCTTGCAATCAAGGCTTTTCATTGTTGCTTCGTTACAAGTTTTTTACTCTTTTATAAGCAATCCCACACACTCAGCGGTTCGGACTTTCCGTATCATCTCGTCGGTGTCCTTCCTCATTCCACGAGTCCTATAACCCAGGGCACCTTCTCGATCTTTGTCGCACGGGTCGAACATCTGCTTCAACGTGTAGTGATATTTTTCTTTATACCAATAGACGAAAGGTACTGACAATGATTTTCAAATGATGCTGTGGAACAGAAAAGATTTTCACATCTTCCAAAAGAAACGACATCCATCCTTCTATTTGAAATTAGAATAGAAAATTCTCTAACATTGATTATCTAATTAGCCAATCGTTACTTTCAATAATGGATATGTTGACCTAAAATTTAAAATACTTTTCCTTACTAATTCTATTACTCGCCAATATCGTATAAATTAAATAAGCAATAAAAATGATAATAAAAATACTATTAATTTTTAACACAAAATAGAGATTTAACAAATTTGCGAACGCATGAAATAAGATGCAGTAGCCCACAGATTTGGTTTGACGATAAAGAAGCCCTAAAACAAAACTTAAAAATAATGTATAGATAAAAAATAAAATAAAAGGAAATCCTTGATGACTTTCTCCAACTATAAACCATAAAGGCAGATGCCAAATTCCCCAGATTGAACCTACAATCAAATTAGATTGCCAATAAGTATATTTTTTATCAAGTAATGGTTGTAATATTCCTCTCCATCCTAATTCTTCATGTCCACCACCAAAAAAAATTAGTTGTATAAAGAATAATGGCATCAGATAAATGGATACTCCATTAAATTCTAAGGAAGATACAGAAAATAGTATCAAAATTGCTAACAAATGAATAATTAAATAAATACTACTATTTTCTTTCTTACTAAATAGAAAATGTTTAAATTTTATATTATTCCTTTTAAAATAAATGATACTTGCAATAGCTGGACCAAGTGCACCTACTATATGTAACATTCTCCCTATAAATGTTTCTAATCCCAAAATATGAGATTGAGTAAAGATGGCAAGAAGCCCCCAAGCTATATAAGTAATTCCAAATGTACAATAAAGATAATTTTTAAAATTCTTTTTGTCAATTTCTGTCATTTTATTGCCCTTATCTTGATTATTCTGTATGTAATATTTGTTGCTGCTTCTTAGTTGCTGTCGATTATAACTACCTATACTCTATCACAAAAACACAAAAAAAGCCTTACAATCAAGGCTTTTCATTATGGCTCTATAATTTCTGTAGTGGGTAAAACCACTGTAGAGATTATGGAGCTTTTTGAGTGTACACAAAAAGTCCCATAAGAACTATAATGAAAAGCGACCAAACTATCATTAGGAAGAACTTATGAGACTTATTAAGAATACCACAGAATTAATTGGAATTAAAGACCCTAACATCATTATTTCTCTTGTTTTGGAAACTAATACTCATATCGAGATTCATGCAAAACTTGATTATTCTGCACCACCATGCCCTCATTGTCAAGGAATAATGATCAAATATGACTTTCAAAAATCTTCTAAAATCCCTCTTCTCGAACAAGCTGGAACTCCAACACTACTACGTCTGAAGAAACGTCGCTTCCAGTGTAAAGTGTGTAAGAGAGTAACGGTGGCTGAAACCTCAATCGTTGAGAAAAACCACCAAATCTCCAACCTCGTCCGACAAAAGGTTGCACAACTTCTAACTGAGAAGGTATCACTAACGGATATTGCCAGAAGACTTCGTGTATCAACGTCCACCGTTTATCGTAAACTTGACCAGTTTACTTTCAAGGAACATTTTGACAAACTCCCAAGGGTTATGTCCTGGGATGAGTTTGGGTTCAAGAAAGGGGAATTGGCTTTTGTTGCTCAAAACTATGAGACAAACAAACTCATAACCATCCTTGATAATCGCTGCCAAACTACTATACGAAACTACTTTTTGAAGTATCCATTGAAAGTCCGACAACAGGTACAGTTTATCACGATGGATATGTCTGGAGCTTATATTCCACTGGCTCGCAAACTCTTTCAAAACGCCAAAATCATTCTTGATCGATTTCACATTATTCAGCACCTTGGGCGTGCCTTTTTAAAGACAAGAATTGCGATTATGAACCAGTTCGATAAGAAGCTTCTACCCTATCGAGCCTTGAAAAATCACTGGCAACTCTTTCAAAAGGACAGCCGTAAGTTATCTCTCAATTCTTTCTATTCAAAGACTTTCCGTCAAACCTTAAGTCCACATGAAGTTGTTGGGAAAACACTAGATTTTTCAGAAGAGCTTACCGACTACTATACACTTTATCAGCTCTTACTTTTTCACTTTCAGGAGAAGAGAGTAGATGAGTTTTTTGAGCTCATAGAGGAGAATATAAGCAAGGTCAATCATTACTTCAAAACTATCTTTAGGACCTTCCTTAGACACAAACCATACATCAAAAACGCACTAGAAACACATTACTCAAATGCAAAATTGAAGGGGACCAATAAGCTTATCAAAGACATCAAACGTCTGGGCTTCGGTTTTAGAAACTTTATTAACTTTAGGAAGCGTGTTTTCATCACTCTGAACATACAAAAAGAGAAAACCTATCTGGTCCTCTCTAGATGTTAGCTTTTCGTCACCCACTACAGTTGACAAAGAGCCAATGAATCACATTATGAAAAAATAAAAAAAGCCACTCATAAGAATGGCTAAATATGGAGCGTGAGGGATTCGAACCCTCTAGGCGCAATTTGAGTACTTTCTATAACTTAGGGAACAATTCAAAAGGTCGCTCCAATCACGCCGTTTACCACCAAATTTGAAATAGACAACTTCATTGATGTACCTCTTTCTATACTAGCAATGGCCAAAATAGTTTGAATTAAATCACATAGAAGTCCAATATCCAAGTTAAACCCTAAAATGTTATATACTAATACACACCTTAATAGTCGATAATCAACTACTAACGTCTATACTAATGGACTAATTATACCATTGCATCAGTTGATTTGCAATAAAAGTTATCTTATTTTCTAATATCTAAAGAACAAAAACTTTGCATCAATTTCTATTCTCTTACTCCAATTGAGCATTAATGAGATATAGAGATGGGTATAGATTCATTCCCATAAAGCTATACTCATTGGAAATAAATCTATACCATAAGTGTAAATGGAAATAGAAACCTAGCAATCCTATCCTTCAGACCTAGCACTCAACTGTTACTATCAGTCCGATATTTCAACATATACGACAAAAAGCCTTGAAACCAAGGCTTTTCCTTCTACATATTTTTCTACGCTTTGACAAGCAGTGATACCGCCTCAACATAATGCATCTGTGGGAGTTTAAAGCTCCAGTGGAGCTTTGAAGCGTTTCGCCTAGAATGAAAGATTCGAGATGTTTAACTGCATTTTACCAATAAGCACACACACTCAGCGGTTCGGACTTACCGTATCGTTTCGTCGTAAAATCCTTACTCTACGACAGCTATACCCCAGAGTACCTTCTCAACCTTCGGTCTTACCTTGTCGCATGGGCAGAACATCTACTTCTACTACGCTGATGACTCAGCTCGTACAAGCAGCGATACTGCCTCCACATGTGATGCTAGAAAATATCTATATTATAGACCAAAACTTTTGTTCTTTTCTCAATTAGATAATATTTTTAGTTCAGTACAATTTTGGTAAGGTACGTTTTATTAATTTATCGGACGAATCGATACATCTCCAAGTCCAAAAGAGAAATTGTCAAAGATATCCTGATAGTCGAATGGAATTAGTTACCCTGTCTGGCTCATAAGAGCAAAGTCAACGCCTAATTCACGAATGAGATAGGGACACAGTGTAAATCCATTTTTCTCAATGATAAGAGCCAAGTCCAAAGAAGGGAAGTCGCTCCTCCTTTGTGAAGGACTGTTTATACAAGTTGCTGATGATTTCCCAGTGTTTAAAAGGATTAAATTTAATTTGTTTTAAGGTCATAAATTTCTCCTTAATTCCACCATCTAGCAAAATAGAAGTCTTTTTAAATATAACTCACTCCACGCCTTCGCAACGTTCTTTAGTTTAACGATTGAATCTCTTCTTTCACATATCCTTCTACATCTTCAATATCTACAAACAGCGGGTCTAAGTGACACAAGAAGTGCCAATCTTCGGCACCGCGTTTTCTGTAGAGAATCGCTTCGCCGTCTTCACTTCCGAAAAAACTTCTGTCGGCTTCATATCCGTTGCGCTCTAAGAAGTCTTTTGCCTTGCCATAGTTTGCTTCTCTGGCTTCGACATAGGCTTTCACTTCATCGTTGTTAACGACATACGCGTCGATTTTTGAATAACCTTCGATCACTTTATCGTTTTTAACGGATAGATTCGAAATCTCTTTCCAAATAATGTCCACATTTTCCTCAGAATTGAACGAAAATCTAGATAGAGGAACAATATTTCCGTTAAAGACAATTTCCATATAATCCGGCAAGTATTTTGGGTTCACATACTCCACTTCAAACCCATCTTCTGTTTCTAAAGTATACCCAGGGATTTGAGCTACAAAGGCTCTCCCCTCTTCTAAAGAATCAAACGTGGCTAAATCCTTTGAGGAATTGTTTTGATATAACTCTAATATATACAACTTTAAGCCTACCAATCTTTAAACGTTTAACTAAGTTTTTCTAAAAAATTAACTACCTCAATATGTGCTGATAGTGTCTACCTATACTATACAAATGAAATGTGATGGGCAATTTTAGAATAATACTATGAAATAGAATTATTTATCTTTATTAAATGCTTTTAGTAGCAGTCGCTCTGTTCTTGAAGAATAAAGATATTTTCTTAACGAATCTCTTACTCTCTTAAACCTGTATAGCAACTCCAATTCGTCATAAATAGACCAAGATAAACGATAATGTTCCTCTTTCCTCCTCTTGTCAATTTCCTCTTGAGTAAAGTCATACGGAAAAGTAGGACGATTACCCAATTTAGAACTCATCCCTTTTTTAGTATAGAAAGATCTTTCAATTTTCTCTTCTTCATTCAATAAAGGAAAATCAAAACAATAAAGATACCAGATATCAAATTGTTTAACTGAAAATACTTGTGTACATTTCCTTAATCTATCACTAGACAATTTACTCATAATTTCTCGAAACTCAGTCAAATCAGTTATCTCAACAAATCTAAATGTCTCAATCTCTCCGGGTATATAATACTGCTTCCCTGCTAATGATATATAGTTAGGAACCTCCTTTTTTAAAAATATCTCAACAATTGTATCTTGGCATTTAATTACATAATTAAAATTATCAGATAATTCATAAATATGATTATCAATCCAAATCAATAATTTTTCATACAATAAAACAACTTCTTCAAAATATTGACTATTTTTCTTATCAATTATTTTTCGAACATCACGTTTTTGACTATAGAAATAGAAGAAAAAGACGATTGGTAATATCGTCATCAAAGCTACAAGGGCTGGTAATCTTGAAAAGATATCACCAATATTTACTTTTATTTGTAAAATACCTCTTAGAATTTCTTGAAGCTTATGCAAATAAAAGGTAATATCTCCTTTCAATATTCTCAAAGAGAAACAAGCAGATAAAAATGCAAAGAACATCGGTGTACTTATTATAAGTCTAAATATATTAAGTGATAGCTGAGTCAAGGTGAGTTTAGATATCCCTATCCAGACTGAATTTTTTTCACCGCTACCATAAGTTACCCAACCTACACGTAATAATCGACTTAGTCTTAACAAATAATAATTTACTCTAATTGTGTAAAGTGCAATACTCACCTTTTTCGTTCTTATCGCCCATTGCCCTAGTTCTCTCAAACAATCACTTACTCCATTATATAACTTAATAATTACTAAATCATATATCACTAATATATAGAGTATTTCTAACAAAAATATAATAGTTAATACAAATAGATTCCCTTTCGAGACTTCTAAATTAGTAGAAACAACAAAATTCACTATAAACTGCCTAAAAAATATTAATAATACTATCGCTATAAGCGACAAGATAATTTTATATATTTTATTAAACCTCATACCTTCAACTCTCTCATAAATTTATTTTAATCTTTCAGCCTCTAGATTCTCTATAATTTCTTCCCAATAATTATACTCATCACAGATGTACAACAATTTATTAAATAGCTACAAAAAATCCGTTTCGCCGATTTCTTTTTCCCAACGGCCGCATCCCACCATATGTGTATTAGGTTCATCTAGTGCAAACCTTTTTGTATCTTTAAAGAAATTATACAGCCAGTGCATTAGTCCTACATCGCTAAACGACATATCAATAAATATATTATCAATTTCTTTAATCGATCGATGACCTACTGGTATTTTTTTCTCAAACGAAGTTACTTCTGAAATTCTATTTAGCGCACCATCAATTGCCAAACTCCCCATAGTGTATGCCGCATAAAAGTTGCGATTAAAGTAGCAATCAACCATTGATTTTACTAGAGGACCCGAGGAACACGGCGAATTTTGTAAGGCAATAATAAAATCCTCATTGTTTAGTTTATCCCTAAGAAACTCAATCCATCCGTCCGTCCAAAACAGCTTACTTATATAGGTTATTATACCACTAAAACCACAAAAAGACTGCAACCTCTCAGTCACAGTCTCTTACAGCTCTACTTCAGTCCATCTAAAAATTGAAGGCAATATTTCCTAATACTTACTATAACATTGCTAGATTTTCTGCAAGAATATAAACTACTATTCTACTTCTACTTCGCTGAAGTCTCAGCTCGTACAAGTAGTGATACCGCCTCAACATGATGCGTCTGAGGAAAAAGATCCACCGGCTGGACTTTCTTCAATCCATAACCCAATTCTTGATAGCGTTTGATATCACGCGCCATGGTTGCTGGGTTACATGAGACGTAAGTAATCTTCTCAGGTTGCATGGCAACACTGGCTTTGATGAAGCTTTCTGTCAAGCCCTTGCGTGGTGGGTCCACAATGATAACATCTGGTTTGATGCCATCCTTGCTCCACTTGGCCATGGCATTTTCAGCTGAGTCAGCCACATAGTGGGCATTTGTAATGCCGTTGCGTTCTGCATTTTTCTTGGCATCTTCGACGGCTGTTTCAATGACTTCAACGCCGTAGACTTCCTTGACCTGTTTGGCAAATGACAAACCGATTGTCCCGATTCCTGAATAGGCATCAATAACAATGCTGTTGCTGTTTAAATCTGAGAAGTCAATAGCTGTTTGATAGAGTTTTTCAGCCATCTCGGTATTAACCTGATAGAAAGATTGGGTAGAGATCTCATAGTCATTGCCCAACATACTGTCTGTGATGGTGTCTTGGCCATAAAGGGTGCGGAACTCCTTACCAAAGATGGCGTTAGTGTTCTTATCGTTGATATTTTGGATGATTGAAACGACACTCGGGAAGGCTTCCGTAATCTTAGCAATGACTTGGTCAATGCGGAAAACTTTTGGTCTGGTCGTTACAAAGACCAACATCATCTGACCTGAATAATGACCACGACGAACCACCAAATGACGAACCAAACCTGTCTGCTCCTTCTCATCATAAGGTTTGAGGTCATAGCGGCGGAGAAGGTCACGGACAAAGACAATGAGTTTATCAATTTCCTTGTCTTGGATAAGGAAATCTTCAATTGGAATCAAGTCGTGCGAATTCTTGCGGTAGAAACCTGTTTCAAGCTGACCTTTAACACGGCGAACTGGCACCTGCGCCTTATTACGGTAAGCGTACGGTGTATCCATTCCCAATGTTTCAGCGACTTCTACGTCTGAGATACCTGCTGTCTTATAGAGGTTGTCCACAACTTGTTTACGCTTGAACTTGAGCTGCTCCTCGTAGGTCATATGGCCAAAATCAGCAATTCCTGAACGGAGATAGGTTGCATCAATGTCCTGATTACGGTTTGGTGAAAGGGTCACATACTCCTCAACCTTACCAAAGCCGATATTTTTCTTGAGCTTAAGCACTCGCATCTTGATGACTTCGCCTGGGAGGGCATTATCCACGAAAAAGACAAAGCCGTCCACCTTGGCAACGCCTGCTCCTTCATGTGTCAAATCGACAATTTCAACTTCTACAATAGCGTTTTTATTTAACATAATTCAACTTTCTTTACTCTTATAGGGCTTAAGCATATCTTCCAAAGCCTTTTACTACCCTCCATTATAGCACATATAAATCAAATTTATGGCTGGCCATAAATAATATAGATTTTTCAGAAAAGTCATACAGTGCTATCATAGGTCCATGACAAAAAATTAAACGACTCAGCAACTTGGCTAGATGTCGTTTCTATCTAAAGGAGAATAATCATGCCAGATATTACCATTCATACAATCGAAACTGCACCAGAAGAAGTCAAAGACGTCCTTCAAACAGTCAAAGATGCCAATGGGGGATTCATTCCAAATTTGATTGGTCTCCTTGCTAATGCGCCAACTGCGCTTGAAACTTACCGTACTGTCGGTGAAATCAACC
Organism: Streptococcus sp. 449_SSPC; assembly: GCF_001073005.1. NCBI lineage: Bacteria > Bacillati > Bacillota > Bacilli > Lactobacillales > Streptococcaceae > Streptococcus > Streptococcus sp. 449_SSPC. Next base: position 43,555 of record NZ_JVGR01000025.1, on the reverse strand, counting down.
GTCGCAATTCATTGACACCAACTGAACGTGAGGTTGTTCAAATTACAGCTGCTGTTACTAACGGATGTGCTTTCTGTGTGGCAGGTCACACAGCCTTTTCAATCAAGCAAATCCAAATGACACCACAACTCTTGGAAGCCCTTCGTAACCGTACACCAATCGAAGACGATCCAAAACTTGATACCCTTGCTAAATTCACTATTGCCGTGATCAATACCAAAGGTGCTGTTGGTGACGAAGCCTACAATGACTTCTTGGAAGCTGGTTACACTGCTCAAAATGCCCTTGACGTTATCTTGGGTGTCAGCCTTGCTAGCTTGTGTAACTACGCTAACAATCTCGCACAAACACCGATTAACCCTGAACTTCAAGAATTCGCTTAATTCAAAACCAAAGGATAAACTAGAGGAGGACCTAAGCCTATGTCACATTTTTCAAAAGAATTCCTTACTTGGTTGGACACCAACGCTGACCATATTGACCAAGAGTCTGGACCAATTGCGGACCAACTTCTTGAAAAAATTGCTGAAAACGACGTCTTTAAAATCGGCGTACCTGCTGAGTTTGATGGCCTAGGTGGTGGTCCTACTCAAGTTGTTGATGTGCTTAATGAATTGGCACAACATTCTTTGACAGCTTCCTTTATTTCTTGGGGACACCGTACTTTCATCGAGTATATCCTAGCTAGCGACAATGCTTACCCTCGTGAAACATGGTTGAAAGAATTGTATACTGGTGAGCGTGCTGGTGGAACTGGCTTGTCTAATGCAGTCAAATTCTTGTCTGATATTGAAGAATTGAATGTTACTATCAGCCAAGAAGGTGATGACTACTATCTCGATGGTCGTTTGCCTTGGGTGACTAACCTTCGTTCTGATAAATTCGCTGCTCTCTTTGCTGCTGACTTTAAAGACGGTAGCCAACCTTGGATTATCACCATTCCATCTGAAGCTGAAGGCCTCAGTCGTTCTGAAGATTTGGAATTTGTTTCCCTTCAAGGTGCTAACACTGCCTCTCTTACTTTTGATCACGTTAAGTTAGATCCTAATTGGGTCCTTTCAAAAGAAGGTACAGACTATATTGCCAAAACACGTCCGAATTTCCTTGGTTTCCAGTTTGGTCTTGCCTTTGGTTTGGCACAACGTTCTCTTGATGAGGTTGAAGCTAGTCTAAACAGTAACCGTAGCGTTCTTCGTGAGGAATTTGAAGCAACACGTGGAAATCTTCTTGCTATTCAAGACCAACTCTTTACGGGTCTTAATGATGCTAATTATTTCATTGAAAAACCACGTGAACTTTTCCAATTGCGTATCGATATTGTCGACGTCGTAGCCAACAGCCTACTCCTCGAACTTCAGGCTAGTGGTGGTCGTGGCTATTTGAAAGAATCAGAGTCAAGCTTTATCCGTCGTTGGAATGAAGGCGTCTTCCTTCCAATTGTATCTCCGAGTGCGGTACAGCTTCGTCACATTCTTGCAGCTAGCTAGAAAGGCCGGTAGACCAATGAAGGTATTTTTTAAGAAAATTCCCTTGGCCCTATCTAGTCTAGTTCTTGCCCTCTTTAGTTTATCCAATCAAATAAGCCACTATACCCTGATTGCTCAGGGTATTTGGTGTTTAGCCAGTATAGGTTTTATACTTATACTGGGACGCTTGATTCTTGGATTTGAACAAATAAGAGAAGATTTGCGAAACCCAGTCGTTGCTTCGGCCTTTGCTAGCTTCTTTATGGCTGCCTTTCTCTTTGCCAGCCGCCTCCCACTAGCTCAAACAGGCTTAAGTGTGACTTGGGTTGGACTCCTTGGACTTTATATTGCCTATATTATATTTTTCAGTCTGCGTTTTATGCGCCCACTATCTTTGAACCAAGTCTTTCCAAGCTGGTTCGTGGTCTATGTTGGCCCTGCTATCAGTCTTGTGACAGTACCGGCTAGTGTTCCAACTAGCATCAAGGGACTTATTCTAGGAGTAACGGGATTAGCGACTTTGGCCCTCTTTCCACTTGTTTTATGGAGAATGAGACAGATAGCCATCCCTCACCTATATCAGCCTATACTTGCCATTTTAGCAGCACCTCTGGCCCTTCTCATTACCAGCTCAATCAAGAGTAATCAAAGACCTGCAACTATCATTTTACTTGCCCTACTTTTATTCTCACAAGCATTCTTTTTCTATGCTCTTAATCTCTTTGTAAAACTGGTTAGAAAAGGCTTTATGCCACTTTTTGCAGCTTTTAGCTTTCCCTTAGTCAATAGTGTCAATGCTTTTAAGGCAGCCACTACCAGTCTTGGACTAGTCAATCCAGCTACCCAATTGGTTTATAAGGTAGAGTTCGTCTTCGTTCTTGGCATCATGACCTATTTGCTCTATCATTTTCTAAAACTCTTATACAAGGCGCTTATACAAGCGCTTAATACCAAAAAACAAGCAGGTTCAGTGTGAACCTGCTTTGTTTTCTTATCTAAATCCTAGTTCTTTTAATTTTGACTGATAGTTATCAAAATCAATTTCAATCCCTTGACCGCCATACAAATCATAACTGTCAATCCAATCACCATCCGAAGGAATGGTTTGCGAATTGATCCCTTTTTTGAAACTACCAGCATTTGAAAGTCCCAAATCCAACATATCAGTCATACTCATATTGGTTGAGGTCAGTGAGTAAACCTTCCCCAAAGCCTCAGGTCCATTGAAGAGATTAAGTGGATTCTTAAGCTGCTTCATAACAGCCTGCATCACTTGTTGCTGGCGCTTGGTACGGCCATAATCTCCCTCGTCATCCTTACGGAAACGAGCATAATTCAGTAGGGTGCGACCATCCATATCCTGCTTACCAACTTTAATGGTTTGATTTGGCACATGACCATTCTTGTCCATCTTCAAATCATCTGGGACTTGTACTGATGACACTTTTTTACCATCAATGGTCGCAAACTTCGCATTGATTTCCACACCATTCGGGAAGAGGGTATCGACCCCTGTCGCAAAGGTTTCAAAGTCAACCATGGCATAGTACTTAATATCAATGTCAAAGTTTCGTTTGAGGGTCTCACGCATGAGTTCTGCCCCTTGATGATTATTTTGCTCACCAATATTGAAAGCCGTATTAAGTTTCAAGTCCTGAGAATAGTCGGTTTCTGAAGCTCCCTTGATATTGACCAAGGTATCTCGCATAAAGCTAACCATCTTAATCTTACCTTCTTTATTGCCCACATTGACAACCATGATGGAGTCCGTTCTGGCATCGGTAGAGTCTTGGCTAACTCGCTGGTCAGAACCTAGAATAAGGATATTAACCCCATCCTTAGTATCCTTACCATTAAAGGTCTCAACTACGGCAGGCTGATAGGATTTACCATTATTACCTGCAGCAGAAAGGTCTGTTCCCTTGTAAAATTGATAGGCCATGGCTATCACTAAGAACACAACTCCAAGACTCAAGCAACTAAGCACCAGCTTAACAACTTTCTTGAGCCTTCTCTTTTTCTTTGGTCGCTTCTTCTTGGCTACTTGCGACTTGGACCTTGGAGCCGACGTTGCTGAAGGAGTTGCTTGCCTTCGAACCTTTTTACGTCTAGGTTTAGGTTTACTTTGAGCGACTTCCTCCCGATAGACGGGCAAACCTTCCTCAGTTAGCTGATTGACAGACTCATAATCACGTTCTTGATAGTAGTCAGAACGATTGTCATAAGGCTGGCGCCATGCTGCTTGATAGTCCTCTATTTGCGCTTGATACCGCCGCTCAGCTTCATAGGCATCCAACTTTCCTTGAAGATAATTGAATTCTGAGGCCTGCTGTCCATTCAGGTGAGCAAGATTTTTTAAAAGATAGCTGTAACGTAACCGTTCATGATGCGTAAACGGCCCATTGTTAGATTTGGTCATAAGATTTCCCTTTAAATTTCATAGACTTGGTAAGCACCCAAGATTTTATATCCAATTCCAACTGCAGTCAGCTCTTCAAGAGCGAACTGAGCCAACTTTTCCTTTGTATAATCACAATCAATAATAAAGAAATACTCGCCAAGTACCGTCTTCAAAGGACGACTTTCTATCTTGGTCAAGTCAATGCCTCGCCAGGCAAAGGTCGATAAGGCCTTGTAAAGTGCCCCTGGCATATTGTCAGGCAGGGTCAAGGCCAGCGTTAATTTGCAATCAATCTGATTGAGCGGAATCTCAGGAACAGTGTTCCCCAGCACCCAAAAGCGGGTATAATTCTTTTCAATCTCCTGAATATCCTTAGCCAATATTTGAAGACCGTATTCCTTAGCAGCTGCATGCGGAGCGATGGCCGCATATGGCTGATCTGGATTATCAGCGACAAAACGCGCCGCAAAGGCTGTACTGGCTGTTGTCTCAATCTTGGCATGTGGAAAATGCTGTTTAATATACTTTTTCCCTTGGGCAATAGCCTGTGGGTGTGAGAAGATTTTCTCAATTTTCTCATGATGTTTCGTCGCCATCAACTGCTGCTTGATGGGCTGAACAATCTCTGCCACAGCACGAATATCGGCCTGATGGAAGAGATAGTCTAAACTCTCATGAACAGAGCCCTCAATGGAATTTTCCACCGGAATGACCGCATAATCCACACGTCCCTCTTCATAAGACTTGATAACCTCGGTAATGGTACCTAGAGAAACCAATTCTGCCTCAGGAAAAGCCTTTAAGGCTGCATTATGCGTAAACGACCCACTAGGGCCCAAATAACCTACATACATTTGATAAACCTTGCTACTTCTTCTGGCGTTCGGTTATCAACTGTGACAACCAAATCTGCTAAATCTTGATAGAGTGCCATTCGACCGTCATAAATAGCCTTAAAATCCTCTTTGGAATGATTGAGAAAGAGTGGGCGCTGATTCTTGGTATCCTTTTCAATGCGATCATAGACCACATCGAAAGAAGCATGGAGCCAAACGTTATGCTTACGATTTTTCGTCAAGAGCTGACGATTGCGCTCCGTCACAACGACACCACCTCCAGTAGAGATGATGACGTCATCTCCCTCTTGAAGGAGTTCCTCCAAAGTCTCAGACTCAATCTGACGAAAGGCTGCTTCACCTTCTTTTGCAAAAAAATCAGCAATGGACATGCCGATTTTCTCCTCGATGACCTGATCCATATCCACGAAACGACCATCCAGGTATGGGGCGACGGAACTCTTACCAACTCCCATAAAGCCCAATAAAACCTTAGCCATGGAGCAATCCTTCCAAGTCACTAAAGAAGCTTGGGTAACTTGTATTGATAGCTTCCGCACGTTGCAAGTCAACCTCACCATCTTGAACCAAAAGGGCAGCAATAGCTGTCATCATACCAATACGGTGGTCACCCAAGGTATTAACCTCTGCCCCGTGAAGAGCCGTCTTACCAGTGATAATCATACCATCCTCAGTTGGTACAATATCAGCACCCATAGCATTCAAGGCATCCGCTACAACCTGAATACGGTCAGTCTCTTTGACCTTAAGTTCTTCAGCATCACGAATCACAGTCTTACCTTGGGCTTGTGTCGCCAAGAGTGTGATAATTGGAAGTTCATCAATCAAACGTGGAATGATATCTCCACCAATTTCAGTTCCTTTAAGTTCTGAAGTTTCAACCGTAATGGTCGCAGATTTTGCAACCTGGTCAATATCTGAAAGGGTAATCTTACCACCCATGTCTTTGATCACATCAATGATACCCGTACGCGTCTCATTGATACCAACATTTTCCAAGACAATCTTAGAGTTAGGTACCACAAGTCCTGCTACCAACCAAAAGGCAGCTGAAGAAATGTCACCTGGAACCACGACTTCTTGAGCAGTAAAGCTTTGGCCACCAGAAATACGAATTTCCTTGCCATCTACTTGAAGCTGACCACCAAACTGCTGAATCATATCTTCCGTATGATTACGTGTTTTTTCCTTTTCAATGATGACAGATTCGCCATCAGCTTGAAGCGCTGCAAAAATAAGAGCAGATTTTACCTGAGCAGAGGCAACTGGCAATTGGTAATGAATAGGTTTAAGGGACTTGCTACCGTGCATTTTCAATGGTGGCAAATCACGGTCTGTTTGACCAGAAACCTCTACACCCATCTGACGCAATGGAATGGTCACACGGTCCATTGGACGTTTTGAAAGGGAATCATCTCCAAACATTTCCACATCAAAATCCTGACCTGCAAGCACACCTGAAATCAAACGAATCGATGTTCCAGAGTTCCCCATGTCCAACTTGTTTTGAGGAGCCTTGAGACCATCAAAACCAACACCGTGAATGCGTACCACATCACCATCATCCTCGATAGTCACACCCAAATCACGGAAGACCTGCATAGTTGAGAGGACATCCTCACCTCGTAAAATATCACGAACAGTTGTCACACCTTTGGCAAGACTTCCGAACATGATAGAACGGTGACTGATTGACTTGTCACCAGGGATGCGCAAGCTGCCATGAAGACCTTGAGCCTTGGTTTCTAGTTTCATAGGTTACTCCTAAAAATTTTATAGTTATTCCCATTATACCATATTTGAAAGCCTAACCATAGACTGAATTGTCAAAATATTCACTCGCTTGTATTACCATACTTTTCTTTCAAGAAGGCAACCGCCTCTTGAACACGGTTCCGAATCAAGTTAGCAGACTCCTGCAAAAGATTTTTTTCCTCAGCCGACAAAGACAAGCGAACTGGAGCAGCCACCCCATGACGCCCTAGGATGACTGGATAGCCAAGATAGGTTTGATAGGCTTCTTGATAGCTTGATACTGCCACCTCTTCTTGAGCGTCAGAAAGGATAATTGTCACCAAACGAAGAGCAGCACTGGCAATACCGTATGAAGTATAGCCCTTACCATAAAAAACCTTATGACCACCCTTCATGGAAGCCATAAAGAGATTTTGACGTTCTTCTTCGCTGGTCAATTCTGTAATGTCTTGCCCTTTAACCTTGACTTGACTCCAGGCAGTAAATTGGGAATTCCCATGTTCGCCAAGATTGTAGCCAGATACTGATTTGGGATTGACTGACAAATCATCTCCTACCGCAGCCTTCATTCTCGCCGTATCGAGTAGAGTCCCTGTCCCAATCACACGTTCTCTTGGCCAGCCTGTGAACTCCTGATAGAGGGCCGATACGGCATCTACAGGATTCGAGATAACCAAGAGTATACCTTTAAAATCCAATTTTTTAAGTTCCTGAGAAACCTGATAAACAGCTTCTCGAGTAAATGGAAATTCAGCAAAGCGGTCCTCACCAGCATTGTGCTGTAACTGAATATTGCCAAGAGATGAAATAATCACATCAGCATCTTCAAGTGCTGCATAATCATTGACAACAATGTTTGCATAGCTAGGTAGATTTGCCATGGCATCCTTAAAATCCTGGGCATCTGCCTCGGCCTTCTTCTCATTGATATCTATAAAGACATAACTATCAGCCAAGCCTTTAGCAATTGCTCCATGAGCTACTGCAGCTCCAACGTTTCCCATACCAATAATTCCAATCTTACGACTCATCATTTTCCTCCTTTAATATTTCTCGCTTCTTCCTTGGACACTCTCTTTTGAAAGCAGAAAAGGGCCTGTCAATTGACACACCCTCTTTGATTAACTATTCAATTCTTGCAAAGGTTTGAAGATGATACGTTCAATATCATTCAAATAAACAGACAAACCTTGTTGTGCAGCCAAGTATTCTTTCAAAAGTGCATTAGCTTCTACCTTTTGACCCAATTCTTGAACAGCTGCTTGTTCTTCTGCTGTTGGCATTGTTCCAGCTTGCATTTTAGCATAGAAATCCTCTTGGAAATCAGTAAACTCTTTGAAAAGAGCGCTAGCTTCAGCATCAGCTGCAATCGCTTCTTTTTTCTCTACCAAAGTTTTGTACTCAGGAAGGGCACGAATGCCACGTTCCAACTCATTTGCTAAATCATAAATATTTGTCATTTTATTCTCCTAGGCGATCACCACATGATAATCCGTATTGGCTTCAATAACAGTCTTAGCATGTGTGCGATCTTTTTCATTTTTAAAAGTAATTTGGAGGATACCGTGAATATCCTCACGATTTTCCTCATTAATACGAAGGTTAACCAAAGACGTTCCTCGTAACAATTCCATAATGCTAAGGATAACGTCTTCTCGGTCAGGCACATCCACGAAAATATCGAAGGCACTTTCCACGCCACCCTTTTTGTGAATTTCCATCTCTTTACGTTTCTTACGACCGTTGTCAAAGAACTCCCAAATGGCATTCTCATCTTCAGCTTTAATCAAGTCAGCCACATGGTCCAAACGTTTTTTGAAATCTTCAATACGATCCAAAACAGCTGGCCCATTGGTCATGAGAATGGAAGCCCACATGCCAGGTTCACTTTCTGCAATACGGGTCATATCTCGGAAGCCCCCAGCCGCAAAGTGATTGGTCATCTCGTGAGCCTGAGCATAATCAGCTGCCTGCTCCATAAGTCCAGAAGCCAAAAGATGTGGGAAATGACTGATTTGACTAGTTACACGATCATGTTCAGCCGCATCAATTTCCACAAATCGTGACTTAAGCCCTGACAAGATGTCCTTAAGTTCAGGGATAGTTGTCTCTCTTGTTAGACTCGTCGGTGTGAAAATATAATAAGCATTTTCGAAAAGTGTCACGTCAGCTGCAATAGCCCCTGATTTATGGGAACCAGCCATAGGGTGAGAACCTACAAACTGAACATTTTTACCTGTTAGGTAACGTTCAGCTGCCTCAACGATATCCAACTTAGTAGACCCTGCGTCTGTGATGATGACATCATCTTTGAGCTCCAAGTCAGCCAACTCCTTCAAGTAGGCCACAGTTTGCTTAATTGGCACTGCAAGGATAATAACATCCGCGAGGGGAGCAAATTCTTTGAAATCACTTGTTGCACGGTCAACGATGCCACGCTCAAGCGCAATATTTCGGGAATAGTCAGAGCGATTATATCCAAGAATCTCATAATCAGGGTGGTCCCTTTTAATCCCTAAGGCCAAGGAGCCACCAATCAAGCCCAATCCTGCGATATAAATAGTTTTCTTACTCATTACTACTCCCATCTATTGTCTGATGCTGCTTAAAAGTTTTTCACATAGTCACGGTGACGTGCTACCGCTTCTTTCAATTCTTCCATGTTGTCAGAAGAGAATTTGTCCAAGATTTCATTGGCTACAACTGTAGCAACTACGGATTCCATAACGACACCCGCTGCAGGCAAGGCCGTTGGATCTGAACGCTCAACTGTTGCCTTGTAAGCTTCATGTGTTTCGATATCTACTGACATCAATGGCTTGTAAAGGGTTGGAATAGGTTTCATAACCCCACGAACCACAATCGGTTGCCCGTTGGTCATACCACCTTCAAAACCACCAAGGTTGTTAGTGCGACGTGTATAGCCATCCTCTTCATTCCAGAGAATTTCGTCCATTACTTGAGAGCCCTTGAGGTAGCCATCCTTGAAACCAAGTCCAAATTCTACACCCTTGAAGGCATTGATGGATACAACTGCTTGAGCAATCTTAGCATCAAGTTTGGTATCCCATTGGACATAAGAACCAAGGCCAACAGGGACGCCGCCAACAACAGTTTCAACGACACCACCGATTGTGTCTCCCTCTTTTTTGATTTGGTCAATGTAATCTTTAATTTCTTGTTCACGTTCTTGGTTAACAACTGAAATTTCTGATTGTTGGGCCAATTCCTTGATTTGAGCGACTGTCAAATTCTCAGGCACATCAATTTCCTTACCACCAAAGACAACGACATGGTTAGCAATTTCAATATCAAGCTCAGCCAAGATACGTTTAGCGACAGCACCTACTGCCACACGCATGGTTGTTTCACGCGCACTAGAACGTTCCAAAGAATTACGCAAATCATCGAAACGGTATTTCATTCCACCAACTAAGTCAGCATGGCCTGGACGTGGGTGAGTGATTTTACGTTTGGTTTTCAAACGGTCCTCAATATCTTCCACAGCCATGATGTCCAACCATTTTTGATGGTCCTTATTGATAACATGAAGGGTGATTGGAGCCCCTGTTGTTTTCCCATGACGAACACCAGAAGTGATTTCAACCTTATCAGACTCAATTTTCATACGGCCACCACGACCATAGCCACCTTGACGACGTTTCAAATCGCCATTGATATCTTCTGCCGTCAAGGGAAGACCTGCTGGAACACCTTCGATAATTGCTGTTAAACGTGGGCCGTGAGACTCACCTGCTGTTAAATATCTCATTTATTTCTCCAAGTACTCTTTCATTTCAACTAAAGGAATTTGATTGATTGCTGCCTTACCAATCTCTGGAACGATAACTGTCTTAATGCTATTACCACGGGCTTTTTTGTCATGTGTGAGGGCTGTATAAAGCTCCTCAACACGCCATGGCTCATAGTCTACTGGCAAGCCAAATTTGACACACATCTCAGCAATTTGACGTGTGATTTCCTTAGGCATCAGACCTTTTTCCTCAGCAACTCGTGAAATCTGAACCATTCCGATAGCTACCGCTTCACCGTGCATGACTTTACCGTAACCAGCTGTTTGTTCAACGGCATGCCCAATCGTATGACCAAAGTTTAGATACATACGGACGCCACCTTCGAACTCGTCTTCAACCACAATTTTACGCTTAACATTACATGAACGATAAATGATAGTTTCTGAGTTTTCTAGGATACTGTGAACTGAACCATCAATGCTTTCAAGCAGGTGCCAAAGCTCAGGATCATCAATCAAACCGTATTTGACAACCTCACCCATACCTTCAATCAATTCGCGTTTACCAAGTGTCTCAAGGACATTAGGATCAATCAAAACCCCATCAGGTTGAGCAAAAGTTCCCACGATATTTTTAGCAAATGGTGTGTTCACACCTGTCTTACCACCAATAGATGAATCCACTTGGGCAGTTAGACTGGTTGGAACCTGAACGAAATGAATCCCACGCATATAGGTTGAAGCGACAAAGCCTGCCAAGTCACCAACAACGCCACCACCAAGAGCAACAATGCCATCACTACGAGTCATGCCATTCTTAATCAAAAACTCATAAGCCTTGTTAACAGTCTTAAGATTTTTACTCGCTTCACCTTCTAGGAAATCAAAAACGACAACCTCAAAACCTTCGTGCTCCAGGCTAAGCTTAACTTTTTCTGCATATAGAGCTCCCACATGATTGTCCGTAATAAGGGCAATCTTTTGTGGTTCCCAAAGTGACTTCACCCATTTACCGACAGTCTTAAGGGCTCCTTTTTCAATAATAATGTCATAAGGGTTATGTGTTAAATTTACCTCTAGTTTCATAGTCGTCCCCTCCTAGCTATTGTAAATATTTTCTAATTCCTGCCAAATAGCGTCTGTTGGCATGTCCTTGCCTGTCCACAATTTAAAGGCACCTGCTGCTTGATGAAGCAACATGCCAAGTCCGTTCACAGCCTCTATTCCCTGTTTTCTAGCCAAGGCCAAGAAAGGTGTTTCAAAAGGCTGATAAATGATATCAGCAACCAAGAGTCCCTTAGGAAATTTTGTATCTGTAGGAATAGGCAAGGATGCGCCATCCATACCTACTCTCGTCGCATTCACCAATAAATCAGCCTGGCCTAGTTCCTCTTTAAAATACTTAAGATCATTTAAAGCATGAAACTCCAAGTGACAAGTTGTCTGTTCAGGTAAGGACTTAAAGCTCTCTTTTGCCTTATCCAATGACTGAGGGCGAACATAGACACTTACTTTTTTGGCACCATCAAGAACTGCCTGCGTCACAATAGCTTTAGCCGCACCACCAGCACCCAAAATCATCAGATGGGCATCTTTAGGGCTAAAGTTCTTTAAACTAGCAAAAAAGCCAAAACCGTCCGTATTATGACCAATCAAACGCCCATCATGATTAACAACTGTATTGACAGCACCAATCAGTTGAGCTGCAGGACTAATCTCATCCAAAAAAGGAATGACTGCTTCCTTATATGGCATGGACAAATTGATACCGAACATGTCGTAACGTCTAATATTTTCAACTGTCTCGGCTAGGTCTGATTCCGGAATCTCCCAGGCCACATAAACACCATTAACTTGTGTCTTCTCAAAGGCCGAATTATGAATGAATGGCGAAATCGAATGCTTGATTGGATTGGCGACAACAGCTGCTAGGCGTGTGTGTCCATCAATCTGCATCCAAAACCTCCCTGATTCTGCGCATGTCTGCTAAACTAATTTGTCCTGGAGCACTGGCATTATCAAGACTGGCGAAGGTCCATGATGACCCTATCAAGTCGCCCGCAAAACGTGACAAACGACCTAGTTTACCCATTGACATAGTCACAAACTCCTGCTCAGGATTAAAGGCCTTAAAGCCACGTGTGAAGTTCATAAGGTCGAGAACATCCTGCTCATGCTTAGGCATAACTGCCACCTTAACCAGTCGTGGTGTCAAGTTTGCCATCTCAGACAAAAGTTCCATGAGGTTTTCAGGTGTCTCCTCAAAGTTATGATAAGACAAAACCAAGTTTGAAAATTCGAGCATTTGATCAAAGACAGCCTTACGTGTGAAATACTCAAAATCAATATAATCTGGCGAATAAATCGCAGCTACATCCTTAATCAGTGCGACATATTCCGCATCCGTTAACTCAAGCCTACCACCCTCACGCGTTGTACGGATGGTAAAGACAATCTCAAAGCCTGCGAATTTCTCGAAAATAGCCGGAGCAACCGTTAAGATACTATCCTTATCTAAAAAATCTGCACGCCATTCAATAATGTCTGCCCCCTCAAAACGAGACAGTTCAAGCGCTTGTGCCTCCTCTAAACTAGTTGGCATAATCGGAACTACAATTTTCATTTATTTACCTTTATTGTGTATACTTTCAAATAATTTGATGTTGGATCATTAGGATTGACGGTAAAATCCGCTGGTAATTGTTGCAGGTTAACGAAGTCCGCTGAAACATCTCCCAAGCCCTTACGTAGTTGTTTCTTAAACTGTTGCACTGTCATATTAGCAGCATTGGTACTTGCGATGATTGTCCCATGCTCTGATAAAATATCAAGACTTTGTGCAATTAACTTGTGGTAATCCTTATTTGCTGAGAAAGTGCGTTTCTTATTTCGAGCAAAGCTTGGCGGATCGATGACGATAAGGTCATAAGATAAGCCTTTTTTCTTTGCATATTTGAAATAATCGAAGACATCCATCACGACCAAGCGATGATTTTCCATACTGAAGCCATTAGCTTCAAAATGAGCCGTCGATAATTCACGTGAACGCTTAGCCAAATCAACCGATGTCGTTTCAACCGCTCCCCCCATAGCTGCAGCCACTGAAAAAGCTGCCGTATAGGAGAACATATTCAAAACTGATTTTCCCAAAGCTAAGCCATTAACTAAACCATCACGCACTTCATGCTGATCAAGGAAAATCCCCGTCATTAGCCCATCATTGAGGAAAACTTCATAAGTTACCCCATTTTCTAAAATGGTGAAGGTATCAGCCGCCTCTTGCCCAAAAAGATGGTCTGACTCGAAATCAAGACCCTTGAAGCGGATTTTCTCATAGCCTCCCAAGACCTCAGGAAAGACCATTTGGAAAGCCTCTACAATATCATTTTTCAAGGAATAAACAAAGGCATTGTACCATGAAAAGAGGGCATAATCCCCATATAAATCAATTGTGAGACCACCAAAATCGTCACCATCTTGGTTGAAAAGACGAAAAGCTGTCGTCAACTCATTATCATAATAGGATTGACGTTTGGCCTTAGCCCTTTCAAAAAGTCCTTGAAAATAAGTCACTGTCAATTGTTGTTTTTTAGGGGACAGAAACCATCCTATCCCCTTATTTTGACTCGACAAATAGCCCGTTCCTAAAAAGTCTTTGGATCGACTATACAGATAAACCAACTGATTATTTTCAGTTATATTTGGAAAATCTTCGGCTAAAAGAAGCTGTTTTCCTTGTTTGATTTTTTTCTCCGCAAAGGGACTTACCGTCAATATACTCATGTCACTATTATACCAAAAAAATGCTATTATTTCTGTTTCGTAACTAGATTTTATCAATTATATGTCAAGGAATATCACACTCAATGGCAGTAAATTTTTGAGAGTCATTATCTTATTTGGTATAATGATTAAGATAATATAGAATCAAAGGAAGTATTACTTTGAAAAAAATTACTGAAGCCTTTTGGAAAGGAGTTTCATCAAGACTTGGATTTATCCTCTTGTTACTCTTCTTTTATTGGCTAAAAACCATATTCGCTTATTACGTCAACATTAATCTTGAGTTGGAAAGCAGATATCAGGTTATGCTTTCGCTGATTAACCCTATTCCACTAGGATTAATGCTTCTAGGTTTAGGACTATACTTCAAGAAACGACGTTTCTTTTATAGCATTACCATTGCTATCTATGTCATCCTTAACCTCTTACTTATTGCTAATGTGATTTACTTTGGAGAGTTTACAGACTTCATCACTGTAAATACCATCCTAGCAAGTTCTAGTTCGGCAGCAGGACTAGGAGACTCAGCCAAGAACCTTCTTGAGCCAAGCTATCTTTTCTACCTGATTGATGTTCCTTTCTTCATCTATGCTGGTTTCAGGAAAAAGCTTAAATTGGACAGCAAGCCATTTAATAAACGAGCTAGTTTCGCAGTTACTGCACTATCAACACTCCTGCTCTCAGTTAACCTCTTCTTAGCGGAAGTTAACCGTGGCGAGTTGTTGACACGTGGTTTCTCAAATAACTATATTGTTCGTGCTATGGGGCTTCCCTTCTTCACAGCCTATTCTGGTAACTTAACTTATCAAGCTTCACAGGCTCGGTCATCTGCAACAGCTGAGGATATGAAAAAGGTTGAGGCTTACGTTAAAGAGCACTATGCGGCACCTGACCCTAAGTATTACGGAATTGCTAAAGGAAGAAACGTCATCGTTATTCACTTGGAAAGCTTCCAACAGTTCCTCATTGATTACAAGCTCAAAGTAGACGGTCAAGACTATGAAGTTACACCATTCATCAATTCCATTTATCACTCAAATGAAACTCTAGCCTTTTCAAACTTCTTCCACCAAGTAAAATCAGGTAAAACTTCTGATGCTGAAACCTTGATGGAAACGTCTCTCTTTGGACTAAGCACAGGGTCATACATGGTAAACTATGGGGGTACCAATACAGCCTATGCGGCACCATCTATCCTAGCTCAAACAGGTGACTATACATCAGCTGTTTTCCATGGAAACACTGGATCCTTCTGGAATCGTAATAATACCTATAAACAATGGGGGTATAACTACTTCTTTGACTCATCAGCCTTCACTGAAAAAACTGATGAAAACTCCTTCCAGTATGGTCTAAATGACAAATACATGTTCCCAGATTCCATCAAGTATCTGGAACAAATGCAACAACCTTTCTACGTTAAATACCTTACAGTATCTAACCACTACCCATATACTTCTCTCTCAGGCGATGAAAAGGAACAAGGTTTCCCACTTGCCGAAACAAAAGACGAAACAGTCAACGGATATTTTGCAACAGCTAACTATCTTGACTCAGCAATCAAAGACTTCTTTGATTACCTCAAGGAAACCGGTCTTTACGATAACTCGATTATTGTCATGTATGGTGACCACTATGGTATCTCTGATACACGAAGCGGCAATCTTGCTGAACTTCTCGGTAAGAACCCTGAAACTTGGTCAAACTATGATAAAGCCATGCTTCAACGTGTTCCTTACATGATTCATATTCCAGGCTATACTGGTGGTGGTATCTCTAACACCTTTGGTGGTGAGGTTGATGCCCTTCCAACTCTCCTTCACGTTCTTGGCGTTGACACTAGCTCTTATATCCAGATGGGACAAGACCTCCTATCTCCTGATAATAAGCAAACCGTCGCATTTAGAACCTCAGGTCAATATGTTACTCCTCAATACACCAGCTACTCTGGTCGACTTTATAACACTCAAACAGGGGAAGAAATTACCAACCCTGATGAGACAACTAAAAAAGATAACGAAGCCATTCGTAAAGCAGTAGCAACTCAGCTTTCGATGAGTGACGCTGTTCAAACAGGTGACCTTCTTCGTTTCTATACGCCAAACGGTTTGAAGCCTGTTGATTCTAGCAAGATTTCCTACACTAAACAGATGGATCAACTAAAAGAAATCAATAAAAAGCTGAAAGATAAATCAACTAGCCTCTACAAGCAAAAAGGCAATAAATCAACAGCTGATCTATTCAAGACCCCATCTTACAAGGAGCTACATCCTGTAGAATCCGAATCAAGCTCTAGCTCAAGTTCGGGTGAATCAGAGCCAAGCAGTTCTTCAACGGAACAACAATAACCCCAAAAGGCAGTCCTCTATGGACTGCTTTTTTAGATTAAACAAGTTTCAAAACCACTTGCCTGAAAAATTGTAATTCTCTTCTCACTAGTTACTCTCAAACATATTTCTTGCTAGTTTGCTATAAGCGTGATTAAATAGGATTTGTAAGAAAACTTATAAAGGAGAACAGATATGAATCCAATGGAATTATTTAACCAAGTAAAAGAAATGATCGAAAAGAAAGATTTCGAAGCTGCTAAAAAGTTTGTCGATGAAAACAAAGATGATTTGGGCGAGTACTTCGACCAAGCTAAATCTCTTGTGTCAGGCAACGAAATGGTCAGTGGCGCTTTAGACAAGATTAAAGGTCTATTCTAAGACGAAATCCCCGCAGTCAATAGGATTGCGGGGGCTTTTTATGTCTAGAAGTCTTATTTAGAGACGGTGCCTAGCTTAGTCAAAAGTTCTTTAGAACAAGCAAAAAAAGAGATTCCCTAAGGAACCTCTTTTTATTCTATATGACTATAGAATTATTTTTTCAAGTTGTAGAATGATTTCAAACCACGGTATTCTGCAACTTCACCAAGTTGGTCTTCGATACGAAGCAATTGGTTGTATTTAGCGATACGGTCAGTACGTGACAATGAACCTGTCTTGATTTGACCAGCGTTAGTTGCAACTGCGATATCAGCGATTGTTGAATCTTCAGTTTCACCTGAACGGTGTGATACTACTGCTGTGTATCCAGCTTCTTTCGCCATTTCGATAGCGTCGAAAGTTTCAGTCAAAGTACCGATTTGGTTAACTTTGATAAGGATTGAGTTAGCAGCGTGTTCTGCAATACCTTTTTCAAGGTAAGCTGTGTTAGTTACGAAGAAGTCGTCACCAACCAATTGAACTTTACCACCAAGACGTTCAGTAAGAGCTTTCCAACCGTCCCAGTCGTTTTCGTCCATACCATCTTCGATAGTGATGATTGGGTATTTGTTAACCAATTCTTCAAGGTAGTCGATTTGTTCTGCAGCAGTACGAACAGCAGCGCCTTCACCTTCAAATTTAGTGTAGTCGTAAACTTTACGTTCTGCATCGTAGAATTCAGATGATGCACAGTCAAATCCGATAAATACGTCTTTACCTGGTACATATCCAGCAGCTTCGATAGCTTTGATGATAGTTTCAACACCATCTTCAGTTCCGTCGAAACGAGGTGCGAAACCACCTTCGTCACCTACGGCTGTTTCAAGTCCACGTTCTTTAAGGATTTTCTTAAGTGCGTGGAAGATTTCAGCACCCCAACGAAGAGCTTCTTTGAATGTTGGTGCACCAGCAGGTACGATCATGAATTCTTGGAAAGCGATTGGAGCGTCTGAGTGAGAACCACCGTTGATGATGTTCATCATTGGAGTTGGAAGAACTTTAGTGTTGAATCCGCCAAGGTAGCTGTAAAGTGGAACTTCAAGGTAGTCAGCAGCTGCGCGTGCTACAGCGATAGACACACCAAGAATAGCGTTGGCACCAAGTTTACCTTTGTTTGGAGTACCGTCAAGAGCGATCATTGCGCGGTCAATACCTTGTTGATCACGTACGTCGAATCCGATGATGTGTTCAGCAATAACGTTGTTTACGTTATCAACTGCTTTTTGAGTACCAAGACCACCGTAACGAGCTTTGTCACCATCACGAAGTTCTACTGCTTCGTGTTCACCAGTTGAAGCTCCTGAAGGAACCATACCGCGACCGAATGCACCAGATTCAGTGTAAACTTCTACTTCAAGTGTTGGGTTACCGCGTGAGTCAAGGACTTCGCGTGCGTAAACATCAGTAATAATTGACATTACAATACTCTCCTTATGAGTTAAAATTTTTTACACCTATATATTACCATAATATCAAGGCTTAAGCAAATTAAAACCAGAATTTTCTAGCGATTTTCTATTTTTTAATATTTTCAATTGTTTTTGAAAATCTCAGAAAACGACCCGAATGAAAAGGAATTCAAAATATTGTATAATACAAGTAGAAAACTTACAGGAGATTCCTATGACTTCACTTGAAAACAAAGTACTCCAATGCGCTAGTGGCGAAAAACGCCTTAATCCCGATGAACTTCGTCAGTATTTTGGAACCTATGCGGAACGTGTAGTCCTAGCTGTTCTATTGGAAAATGCCGAAAAGAAAACTGTAATTGACAATTTTCCGCAAATATTAAAAGACTTATTAGCCGTTTACCCTAATCTTAGTCTCAAACTTTCGCCAAAATTAGCCGACCAGACACAATTTACCTATATCAAGACCGCTCAAGCACTAAATATTTCTGCAACTATCGTTGACGAGGCCAAGGCCCACTCACCATACGGTCTTATCGTACATAGTAATCAAGCAGAGAATCTTGATAAAGTGTTATTTTCAGAACTCTATCCTGATATCCTTGCTCCTAGTGAAACTGAACCTATCCTTGAAAAAAAGGGATTTTTTGCTAAACTATTCGGAAAATAAAAGCTGATGCAAAGTCAGCTTTTTCTTATATCACAATGTTTTACTGAGCTTGATGACATTCCCAATATTGAGTCCTGTGCGATAGAGATTCTCCTTAGCGGTAGCTAAAACTTGGTCTAACTCTAATACTTGTCCAATGATAGGGAAAGCAGCTGTGATACCTGCTACTGGAAAATCAGGCAAGTCATCCTTCAAACTACCACAGATAGCAATGACGGGAATAGCTGATGGTGTCCGCCTAGCCACCCCGACCGGTGCCTTACCAGACAAGGACTGGCTATCCATCCGTCCTTCTCCTACTATAACCAAATCAGCAGACTTCACACGTTTGTCAAAATCAACACAATCAAGTACAAAGTCAATCCCTGATTTAATTTCTGCATTTGCAAAGGCCACCAGGCCTGCAGCCATGCCTCCTCCCGCCCCTGAACCAGCCAGTTTTAAAACTCCTGGAGCAAAGTCAGTGTAGAATTGTGACATATCTTGGTCAACTTTTTTAAATTGTGAAGGAGACAAGCCTTTTTGTTCACCAAAAATATAGGTCGCTCCATATTGACCACACAAGGGGTTGTCTACGTCAGTAATCAGACGAATGGTGACACCAGACAAATCAAGCTTATTTTTAGAGGATACCTTCTTAATGAGACCAAGATTAGCACCTATTGGCTCAAGCTCCTGTCCCTCAGAATCATAAAAACGATAACCCAATCCATATGCCATACCGATACCACCATCATTGGTAGCAGATCCACCTACGCCTATAATAAACTCTCGAATGCCAGATTGAACCAAATCAACAATGAGTTCACCCACGCCTTGTGTCGTTAGAGCTAGAGGATTTCGTTTTTCCTTAGGAATATGCTCCAAGCCACAAATCGCAGCCATTTCAAAAACGGCAGTCTGGCCATTGCTGGCAAAAGAAACACTTCCATCACTTGTATAGGCATGAGGAATATTGATACTTTTCTTCTCAAGATTTAGATTTTCAACAAGAGCATCTAAGGTGCCTTCGCCACCATCCCCTATTGGCATGAGGTCAAAATCAGCGTCGGGTAAGGCATTTTCAAAGCCTGATTTAATAGCTAAGGCGACCTCTTTTGCAGATAAGCTTTCCTTAAATGAATCAGGTGCAATCAAAATTCGCATGATGTCCTCCTTCTATTTTTCTTTTAGGTAAGGGGATAAAGCCTGAACTAACTCTTCCGTCATATGTCGAGGACCTCGAACAGTTTTAATACCTAAACTCTTTAGTCTATCACTATCAAAGTCAGTGTCATTAAAAGTGTATAAGGGCTTAATCCGCATCAACTCTTTAATACTCTCCTCTTCACGATAACCTTGATTAGGGATATTTGCCTCTAAAACCTGACAGACGTAACGGATGGCCTTGGTAGGTGCCGTAATATAGATAGCCACAAAATCTCCCTTTTGCATACTAGCTTTCTGTGTCCAAAGAATCTCCTCATTTGCGGAAAACTCATCCCCAATATCGTAGTATTTCAAATTTACCGGGATAATCCAATAATGAGGCTCCGAAGCCTTTCTAAGATGTTTGGGAGCCACTAGGGAACGACTTTCACTAAGAAGCTCAAAAACAGTCTGGTCTGGCAAGGTCTCATCTAAAACAAGACTAACCCAGGTCTTCTTGGACATATGGTAGCTAGGAAAAACGCCATCCATTTTCAAGAGCTTATCCATTTGCGTCGGATTAACCTTGAGGTTAACCACATCATATGTTAATTCTGCCTTTTCTCCATCAAGCCCTAGTTTTTCTCCCTTAAGAGGAAAAAACAAGGCATACCATTTACCATCAACTCTAAAAGATAGATAGCTTGGTTCTTTCTCGAAAGGATGGTCTGCTTGGTCTGAAAATTCTTGAGCTAAAAATTTAGCCAGGCGATTAGCTTGTGGAGATGAGAATAATTGATCTTCATAACAAGAATCAGCTACCTGTGACAGAAGTTCTCCATAAGCCTCTCTGACTTGACCAACGTAAGTTCCAGTAGCCTGAGGACTCCTGAAGATATCATAAGGCTCATCAAGATCACTATCGACAACCTGTCCCGTCAACTTACCTTCTAAATCAATAAACAATCGAGCTTCAAGTTCTTCAGCTATCAGTGTTTTTCTGAACTCATAGCCTTGCTCAGTAGCTGTAAAACCAAAAGGTTCTAGGCTATCAGGTTTTAGGACTTTCTTTTTAAAATAAGCATCCTCAAAAGTCATTGGTTCTCCCTTTTTCTAAAAAAGAGAAGTTGAGACAAACTTATGTCCCAACTCCTTTTTTATTTTGTTGACTGACGTAAGGTAATACCGTGATTAAGAATAACATCTTTTTCTTCAAGTTCTTCCTTATTCATGATTTTAGTCAACATACGCATGCTAACTGCCCCTAAATCATAGAGAGGATGATTAATACTAGAAAGGTTTGGACGTGTATAGCTTGTAATTGGTGAGTCATTGCTTGTGATGATTTCGAAGTCTTCTGGAACTGATTTACCTGCAGCAAAGAGGCCATTCAAGAGACCTGCAGCCAATTCATCTTCTCCAACATAGGCAGCAGTGGCACCAGAGTTCAAAACACGTTGTGCTAAATCAAAGCCATCTTTATAGCTATATTTAGCTTCAAAGACAAGACCTTCATTGTAACGCAAATTATTCTTTTCAAGTCCAGCCTTATAACCAGCTAGACGGAGCTTGCCATTAATATCATCAATTAGTGGTCCTGATACAAAGGCAACCTTTTCATTATTCTTGGCAAGCTGCGTTACAGAATCCTCAACGGCAGCTTTATAGTCGATGTTAACACTCGGTAATTGGTGTTCGAGGTCTACTGTTCCTGCTAGAACAATCGGCGTACGGGTACGAGAAAATTCTGCACGAATTTTTTCCGTCAAGTGGTAACCCATGAAGATGATACCGTCTACTTGTTTGGCAAATAGAGAGTTAATCACGGTAACTTCATGATCGTCATTTTCATCACTAGATGCAAGAACAATATTGTACTTGTACATCGTAGCAATATCATCAATCCCCCTTGCTAAAGTAGCAAAATAACTATTAGCAATATTTGGAATAACAACTCCTACAGTAGTGGTTTTCTTACTCGCCAAGCCACGCGCAACCGCATTTGGACGGTAATCCAAACGATCAATGACCTCAAGCACTTTTTTTCGGGTGTTTTCTTTTACATTTTTATTTCCATTTACCACACGAGACACAGTCGCCATCGAAACACCTGCTTCACGCGCAACGTCGTATATAGTAATTGTTTCATCAGTATTCATAAAAACACTTCCTTTCTCATTTTACGCTCACTTATTCATGCTAATTGTATCAGATTCTGAAAACACTTTCAATTATTTTGACTGATTTTTTACAAAAAAATGAAAGGGATTCCTTCTTTATGGTTACGAGGAAGAAAGCCATTTCAGAAAAAGGCCTCTCATTTCGTGTTTCCAAGACTATCCATCGCTTACAAAACTAGCCTAAAAAAGTCTCAATGAAAGTAAATGATTTAATGAAAAGCCAAAAAACAACTTGCATTTTCCCTATAAAAGTGACAGAATGAGTGTAAGAAATACAAAGGAGTTTTTTCTATGTCTAAACTTGATCGCATTCGTCATTTTTTGAATGAAAATAAAGCAGGGCTAGCTATTGTTTCAGATCCTGTAACTGTCAATTATCTTACTGGTTTTGATTGTGACCCACATGAACGCCAAATGTTCCTCTTCGTCTACGAAAATCGTGAACCTGCCCTCTTTGTTCCTGCTCTTGAGGTTGCACGTGCCTCTGCTGTACTCGACTTCCCAGTCTTTGGTTATGTGGATTCTGAAAATCCATGGCAAAAAATCAAAGCTGGTCTAGCAAGTACAGACAGCTCTATTATTTATGCAGAGTTTGACAATCTCAATGTGACTAAGTTCCAAGGATTGCAAACAGTCTTTGAAGGTCGCTTTGAAAACTTGACACCATTCATTCAAAAAATGCGCGTTATCAAGTCAGCTGATGAAATTCAAAAAATGATTGTTGCCGGTGATTATGCTGATAAAGCTGTTAATATCGGTTTCGACAATATCTCTCTTGACGTTACTGAAACAGACATCATTGCTCAAATCGAATTTGGCATCAAACGCTTGGGCTATGAAATGAGCTTTGAAACTATGGTCTTGACTGGTAACAATGCAGCCAACCCACACGGCATTCCTGGAAGCAACAAAATTGAAAAAGATGCTCTTCTTCTCTTCGACTTGGGCTGTATGGTGAATGGCTATGCTTCAGATATGACGCGAACAGTCGCTGTTGGAAAACCCGATGATTTCAAAAAAGAAATCTACCACTTGACTTTAGAAGCTCAACAGGCTGCCCTAGATATGATTAAACCAGGTGTAACTGCCAGCGAAGTCGATGCTGCAGCACGTAATGTTATTGAAAAAGCTGGTTATGGTGAATACTTCAACCACCGCCTCGGACACGGTATCGGAATGGATGTGCATGAATTCCCTTCAATCATGGAAGGAAATGACTTGGTAATCGAAGAAGGAATGTGCTTCTCTGTTGAACCAGGTATTTACATTCCTGAAAAAGTTGGTGTTCGTATCGAGGACTGTGGTTATGTGACAAAAGATGGCTTTGAAGTCTTCACACACACACCAAAAGAATTGCTCTATTTTGATGTCTAATTAATAAACATGGGTCTTCAATTAAATTGAAGATCTTTTTGTTTGTAGCCAAATCGAAAACACCAAAAAAGCTGACTCATCGAGAGTCAGCTTTTACTATTTTTCCTCATGCTCTTGTCTAAGATAGTCAAGTCCTTCTTCAATCCATCCTGGCATTGCTTCTGCCAAGGGTTTAAAGCCATAGTTCAAACGACTATCAGAGAAACGATGACGATGAGGGATTTTATTTTTTTCTTCCTCAAGGGTTCTCAAAGAAAGACTAGCCTTTTGTGTAAATTCATCAAAATCAACAACTTGAACCAAGACCTCCTGGTCTACCTTGAGGGTATTGTAGATGTTGTCGATATAACCTGTCTTAATCTCCGAGATGTGAATCAAGCCTGTGGTACCATTTTCCAATGAAACAAAGGCACCGTAAGGCTTGATGCCTGTGATAACACCCCTAAGCTTGTCTCCAATTTTCATCTTAGTCTGCTACCTCAACTGTTTCAATCACAACATCCTCAAGTGGCTTATCTTGAGCCCCAACCTCAACATTGGCAATCTCATCAAGCACCTTGTAAGAGTCTTCATCCACCAATTGACCAAAGACTGTGTGGCGACGGTCTAGGTGAGGTGTTCCACCATTTTCAGCATAAGCTTCCGCGATTGGTGCTGGCCAACCACCACGTTCGAGTTCCTTTTTAGCATAAGGAATTTCAGGCGTTTGAACGATGAAGAACTGACTACCATTAGTATCTGGTCCAGCATTGGCCATAGAAAGCGCACCACGGAGGTTATAGAGCTCTTCAGAAAATTCATCCTGGAAGCTACCACCAAAGCTTGACTCACCACCCATACCAGTACCAGTTGGGTCACCACCTTGAATCATAAAGTCCTTGATAATACGGTGGAAAATCACACCGTCATAGTAGCCACTCTTGGCCAAATTGACAAAGTTAGTAACTGTTAATGGTGCATGATCAGGGAAAAGCTTGATGACCAAATCACCATGGTTTGTTTTAATTGTTGCGACTGGACCTTCTACTGCATCCAAGTCAAGTTGTGGGAAATGAAGTTCTTTTTCTACCAATCCGAGTTCCTCCAAGGCATTGAAAATGCCATCTTCTTCTACTGTTCCTGTAACGTAATCTGCTTTTTCTTTCAGTTCTGGTGTGGCATTACCCATGGCAACCTTAAGTCCAACATAGTCAAAAATCTCCATATCGTTTGGACCATCCCCAAACATCATAGCATTGACCGGTTTAAGGTTTTCATGCTCCAAGACATGCTCGACACCAGATGCTTTTGAGATACCATTTGCTACGACGTCAGATGAGTGTTCATGCCAAGGTACCATACGAACATGTGTCGCAAGTTCTTCTGGTAACTCAAGCTCACCATCATTTTCCGCAAAAGTCCACATATGGTAAACATCGTTCGACAAGTGGAAGTCTGGCTCCACATCACAAAGACCATAGACTGGTTTCATAGCATCATCAATCAAACCTGAACGCTCTGAGACAACTGGCTTATCCTTACCAGCAAAGCCCCAAGCAATCCCAATCTCTTTACACCAAGCAACAAAAGCTTCTGTAACCTCACGAGCTAGGGGCTGGTTATAAATTTCTTCCCCTTTTCGATTAATCACATAAGTTCCATTGATGGTTACAAAATAATCGGGCTCTAGGTCTCGAATGTCCTCAACGACACCATAGTAGCCACGTCCTGTGGCAATCCCCGTCAAAATTCCTTTTTCTTTAAGCCCTTTGAAAACAGCCTTAATAGATTCAGGAATGTAGCCTGTCTTTTTGACACGAAGGGTGTCGTCAATGTCGAAGAAAACAATCTTTGTCTTCTTGGCCTTGTATTTTGTTTTAGCATCTACTGGCATCGCTAATCTCCTTTACAGTATCACGACCAGAGTTAGGTATAACTACTATCCCAACTAAAGACCGTATGGTACTCCCATTATATCATGTCTTAAAGCCAAAAACAAAAAATCATCTAGGACTATAGCAGTCTTAGATGATAGGCGTTTTAACGGTTAACACTCTTGATAATACGTTTGATATCACGCTCTTGTTCACGACGTTTGATAGACTCACGCTTATCGTAGTCGTGTTTCCCTTTGGCAATACCAAGCAACACCTTGGCAAAACCGTTTTTTAGGTATACCTTCAAAGGAACCAAGGTCATCCCTGTTCCCTTAAGGTCATTTTGAAGTTTGGTGATTTGCTTTTTCTTAAGCAATAATTTTCTCGTACGGTCTGGATCCTGATTCCAAATATTTCCTTGCTCAAAAGGAGCAATATGAACATTGATTAACCAGGCCTCACCATTCTTGATTTGGGCATAGCCATCTTTTAGTTGGATGCGTGCCGCACGAACGGATTTAATCTCCGTCCCTGTCAGCACGATACCCGCTTCAATAGTATCAACGATACTATAGTCATGTCTAGCCTTTTTATTCTGAGCAACAACATTGCCTTCACCCTTTGGCATAGCAGTCCCTCCATTCTCATCCTATTTTCGTTTTTTAGCAACGTCCTTGTAGAAAGGTTTGTTCCCTTTCTTCTTACGACGGCCACTCTCACGTCCCTTGTTATCATTATGAGGACGGTTTTGATTCTTACGCTTGTCGGGTTTCTTAGATGACTTACGTTTTTCGTCATAAGAGCCTTTACGACCATTAGCATCTTGACGGTTACGGTTATCCCCACGTTTACCACGACGTTCGAAGTCTCCATTTTGACGGTCACGACGTGGGCCTCTATTGCGGAAGGCTT
Organism: Streptococcus sp. 449_SSPC; assembly: GCF_001073005.1. Classification (NCBI taxonomy): domain Bacteria; kingdom Bacillati; phylum Bacillota; class Bacilli; order Lactobacillales; family Streptococcaceae; genus Streptococcus; species Streptococcus sp. 449_SSPC. Next base: position 17,263 of record NZ_JVGR01000025.1, on the reverse strand, counting down.
TCGCCTTTTCTTCACGTTCCTGACGAGCCTTGTGGTCTACTTTTTCAGTGACATCATACTCGCTTGGAAGGTATTGGAAGTCAATGTCTCCGGTTTCCTTATCCGCACGTGTTAACTTGACACGGATAGGCTGACCAACTCGGAAAGTCTTACCAGTTTTCTCACCCTGAAGTGTCATGGTACGTTCATTGTAATTGTAAAATTCTGGAAGGGTCGTGATGTGAACCAAACCTTCGATAGTGTTTGGCAATTCCACAAACATACCGAATTTAACCACACTTCCGACAATACCATCGAATTCTTGACCAACAAACTCTTCCATGTATTCCGCTTTTTTCATAGCTTCAACGACACGTTCAGCATCAATGGCACGACGTTCAAGAGTTGAAGATGATGTCGCTAACTCAGGAATAACCTCTTCAAAATGTTCACGTGTTTCTTGAGACATATTGTTAGTGTACTCACGAATCATTCGGTGAACCAAGAGGTCTGGGTAACGACGGATTGGACTAGTAAAGTGGGTATAATACTGAGCCGCAAGTCCATAGTGTCCGTGGTTGTGTTCTGAATAGCGGGCTTGTTGCATTGAACGAAGCAGCATCATGTTCATGACCTCTGCTCCAGGTTTTCCCTGAACTTTGGCCATAAACTCTTGCAAATCTAGCTGATCCATCTTATTGGCAGTTCCTTTAATTTGAACACCAAAGATAGAGGCATAATCCATGAAGCGTTGCAATTTCTCAGCTTTTGGCTCTTCGTGGATACGGTAAATAAATGGCAACTTAGCCTTGGCGAAGTGCTCTGCCACACATTCATTGGCAGCCAACATGAAGGATTCAATCATTCGCTCGGCTGTTCCACGTTCACGCACCACGATATCCACTGGCATCCCCTTCTCATTTACCAAGATACGAGCTTCAGATGTATCAAAGTTAAGGGCACCACGACGCTCACGCATGTCTTCTAAAATCTTATGCAGTTCTGCCATAGCTGATACAGAGTCCATGATTGGCTTAAACTGCTCAATCTTTTCTGGATTTCCAGCCAACATCTCATTGACATCACTGTAGGTCATACGGAAGGTTGTATTAATCACAGATTGGCAAATCTTATGATTAACCACCTTACCTTTTGGAGTAATCTCCATAATGGCTGACTGAGTCAAGCGATCAACATTGGGATTTAGTGAACAAATACCATTTGAAAGACGCTCAGGCAACATTGGCACCACACGGTCTGTCACATAAACCGAAGTCCCACGTGCTACGGCCTCACGGTTAAGAGCTGAACCTTCAGTGACATAGTAGGACACATCGGCAATATGAACACCAAGCTCAAAATTACCATTTGGCAAACGTTTAATATGGACCGCATCATCCAAGTCCTTAGCATCAGCTCCATCAATAGTAAAGGTTACCTCTTGACGAAGGTCAACACGACCAAGGAGGTCTTCCTGACTAGGTGCATCTGGTACAGCTTCTGCTTCCGCCATGACATCCTCTGGGAACTCTGAAACAATATCCATTGATTCTAAGACTTCCAAGACATCAATACCAGCATCCCCTTGATGACCAATAATGTCACGAACACTTCCTACGAAATAATCATAGTGACGGTTAGGGTATTTTTCAATTTCAACCTTGATAATTTCAGTACCGTCTAGGGCAACTGGTTCTTTCTTAATATAAATTGGCTGCTGAATTTTTTGATTTTTAGACTTAATGTAACCAGCATAAGGTTCTTTCTCGTCGCTAAGGATAAATTTCCCTACAACAGTCTTAAGCGAGCGTTCTACAATTTCAACAACTCGTGCTTCCGCTGCCGTCCCTCGCAAACGATCCGCTGGCTTCTTGATAACAACAGCAACAGTATCACCATCAATGGCATGGCCAACATCATTACGACCAATGAACATATCATCTTCACTGTCATCGACATGCAAGAAACCAAAACCGTTCTTATTGGCACGGAAAACACCTTCAACAGTCACCTGATTTGGATTTTCTTTCTTAGGACGCAAGGAAACAGAGCCATCTCGATTAAAACGCAACTGTCCCTTACTTTCCATGGCTGATATGGCCTTGATGAGCTGAGGAAACTTTTCTCCCCCAGCATGATTAAGAGCCTGGGCAATGTCGTTTACACTGGATTTCCCATGCTCCTTCAAATAATTTATAATAGATTCTTTCATGATTTCCTTTTCTTTTATTTATTGACTATAACGCAAAAAATGAGCCAACCTCAGTCAGCTCATTACTTACTTGAGAGAATGGAAAGGACGATTGCATCTACAATCCATAGAAAAACCATGATTCCTGTAAAGCGTTGCATAAAGGCTTCAAAACCACGTGGTTTACTACGTTCAAATAGTGCTTCTGACCCACCACCATCAAAGACATTGCTACTTGGATTCTTTTGTGGCTGCATGAATACCGCAATCACAATAATAGCTGACATCACCAAGAGCAGCGTTAATAATAAGTCGTACATAGTTATTCCTCCGAAAAAGTCCTTTTTATTCTACCATAGAACCCTTTAAGATTCAACATGTAAGGTTACTTTTCTATCCTTGGGGCAGAATTTGGGTACCTGAATTTTCTCAGGATGATTTTGTTTATTTTTACTTGTGAGATAGTTGATGCTCCCACATTCACTACACTTTAAATTGATTTTAACTCTCACCTATATTCTTGACTCCTAGCGATTTTCTAAAAATGATTAAGGACCAGACAAAATTTCCAAAGACAATTATTGCGGTCACAAAGAAGACCCAGCGATAACCTAGTCCAGTCGCAACTGCTGAACCAACAAAAGGACCTAAAACTTGTCCAATGTATGAAAAGCTTTGATTAAAGCTAAATATTCTTGAGATTCCTTCTTTGGGTGTCATCTTGGTCAATAAAGAATTGACACTAGGCATCAGAGCACCTACACCAAAGCCATAAGCAAAACGTAAGATACCCAGTTGCAAGGCTGAACCGGCAAAACCACAGAGGAAATACAAGAGAAAACTATAAAATAGCCCCATTAAAAGCAAGCGATGATTCCCAATACGGTCTCCCACTTTTCCCAGAAAAGGGGTACTCAAGAGACTAGAGAAGCCCATAGCAGAAACAATTAAACCTGAGTAAAAAAGGATATTGTCCCTCTGACCTAAATAACGAATATAAAGGGCCAACATAGGCGCAATCGATTGGGCAGAAATCTGGATAATCATACTGGTCACAAAAAGGCCAATCAACATAGATTTGCTGGGAATTTTCGCAAAAACCTGAGAAAGAGTCATCATCTCTCCCTTTTCGATAGGTTGAAAATTCTCTCGCAAACCAAAGACAGTTAAGAGGCAGCAGATAAATAGAATGAGGCCCACCAATAAAAAGGTCCCTCTCATACCAAACGCCTCAGACAAGGTACCACCTAACAAAGGGCCAATCAGAACACCTGCCGTTAGACCCGTAGATAAGGTCCCCAGGGCATAGCCAGAACGGTTCTGAGGAACCTGACTAGCAATTAAAGCTGTGGCATTTGGGACATACCCCGCAAACAAACCATTCAGCGTTCTTAAGAAAAGCAGCCAGAAAACATTTGGGACTAAGGCAAGACCTCCCATTGTAAAAGTCATCACCATGCTGGCTCTAATCATCATGGGCTTTCGGCCATAACGGTCAGCCAAGCGTCCCCAAATAGGAGAAACTAGGGCCGAGGCTAAAGCAGAGATGGCAACAGACAAACCAGTATACCATTCAACCATGTCTCCTTTAACACCTAGTTCCTCAATGTAGAGGGCCATGAAAGGCATAACAATGGAGAAACTAGCTCCAGTAAAGAAGGTTCCTATCCATGCAATTTTAAGGTTACGTTGCCAATCAGTACTTTTAAGCTCTTTTTGGCGCAAATAATCATCTTCTTTCTAAAATTCACTATCCATTATATCACAATGACTAGCTATGAGGAGCTAGGTAAATCATTTATTGCGCTCTTCACTTTCTCCTTCAAATCATCGAGACTAGCATTATTATCAAGAACCAAGCTGGCATAAGGCTTTTTCTCTTCTAAAGACATCTGGCTAGCGATACGCATACTAGCTTCCTTTGAACTTAAGTGATTACGTTTCATCAAGCGTTGGCGCTGGACCTCAGGTAACACTGCCACCAACCAAATCTGGTCAAACCAGTCCTGATACCCATTCTCAATAAGTAAGGGAATATCCATAAAAAAAACATCTTCTTTCTTGGCCAAACAATCCCTTTGAGTTGCTAGTTCCTCTCGAATAATTGTCCCTTGAATCTCAGCAGACCGATGTCTCATCTCCTCATTCGAAAAAATCAGATGCCCTAGTTTAGGACGATTCAATTCTCCATTAGGAAGGAGAATCTCCTCTCCCAACCAATCAAGCAAGGCACTATACAAACGGCCTCCTTTGGCCTGCATATCGTGGACAAGCTGATCAGCATCAATGACCTTGTAACCTGCCTCTTTAATCATTTCAACAACCGTTGATTTTCCTGAAGCAATACCACCTGTTAACCCAATAATCATCGTTTCTGACAATGAGGACACAAATGTGTCCCTCTCCCTCCTAACTTGATTTTCTCAATTGTGCTTGCGCAGCGTGGACAAGGCTGTCCCGTTTTTCCGTAAACCTGCAAATAGTTCTGCATGGTTCCGTCCTCACCAAGGGCATTACGATAGGTCCTTATGGTTGAGCCGCCTTTTTCAATGCCAAGCTGTAAAATGGCAATCGTTTGATCATGGACCCGCTTCATGGCTGCCTTGCTGAGTTCCTTTGCTGGCGTTTCAGGATGAACCTTGGCCGCCCAAAGCACCTCATCAACATAGATATTTCCTAGACCAGCCACCAATTTTTGCTCCAAGAGGAGACTTTTAATGGGCTTTGCAGAATTCATCAAGGCTCTCTCAAATAGAGCGTATTTAAAGGCCTTCTTAGTAGGCTCAGGACCAAGCTTTTTCCTTGTAAAATAAGCCTCCTCTTGACTTTTAGCCAATAAATCAAAGGTCCCAAACTTACGGACATCTTGATAGACGAGGGTGGAGCCATCATCTAACTTAAAAAATAAATGAAAATGCTTGTTGGTAGGAACTTGATCTGTAAACAGCAGGTATTTTCCCTCCATACGCAAGTGGGAAATCATAATCAACTGGCCAAAGTCAAAAATCAAGTACTTACCTCTTCGTCGCAGGGCTTGAATGGTTTGACCAGGTAAATCAGTCAAAAAACTATCGTGGGAGGTCTTAATCATTTTTGGAACCTTGACCTCAAGCGACAAAATAGTCCGACCTACTACTAACCTTTCTAAACCTCGTCTAACAGTTTCTACCTCAGGTAACTCAGGCATCTGCTCCTCCTTCTAGCAAGAAAGCCGAGCAAGTGCCCAGCTTTTTAATATTCTTTTTCATTATAACCAAAATCGGCCAAATCAAGTTTTTTATCACGCCAATTTTTCTTAACCTTAACCCAGGTTTCAAGGAAGACCTTGTCCCCAAGCATGACTTCAATATCTTTACGAGCAAGGGTACCAATTTTCTTGAGCATGGAACCTTGTTTACCAATAACAATCCCTTTTTGGCTGTCACGCTCAACCATGATTGTCGCACGAATATGAATCTTATCCGTGTCTTCATCACGCTTCATCTCATCAATGACAACCGCAACGGAGTGTGGAATTTCTTCACGTGTCAACTGAAGGACTTTTTCACGAATCATCTCTGACACCAAGAAACGCTCAGGGTGATCGGTGATTTGGTCCGCTGGGAAATATTGGAACCCTTCCTCAAGGTTATCACTCAAGACATCCACAAGGTGGGAAACATTGTTCCCTTGGAGGGCAGATATCGGAATAATCTCCTTGAAATCCATTTGTGTACGGAAATCGTCAATCTGCTCTAGGAGCTGATCTGGATGGACCTTGTCAATCTTATTGATTACCAAGATAACTGGAACTTTAGCTTGTTTGAGGCGTTCGATAATCATATTATCACCCTTACCACGGGGCTCATCCGCTGGTACCATAAAGAGGACTGTATCAACCTCACGAAGGGTTGAATAAGCAGATTCCACCATAAAATCCCCAAGAGCCGTCTTAGGCTTGTGAATCCCTGGGGTATCGATAAAGACAATCTGTTCCTTATCGGTTGTGTAAATTCCCATAATTTTATTGCGGGTTGTTTGAGCCTTATCACTCATGATAGCAATCTTTTGCCCCATAACATGGTTCAAAAACGTTGATTTTCCTACATTAGGACGGCCGAGAATAGCCACAAATCCTGATTTAAATGTCATATAACTTCTTTCCTATTTCGTTTTAATTGAAAATTAAGTGCCAAATTTTGGGTATGAAAACAATCATCCCCGTAATGACTGCATAACAAGAAACCACTAAAACAGCACCAGCGGCCATATCCTTGGCGTTTTTGGCTAGCATCGAAAAGTGATAATTACTAGCTAAATCGACAACATTTTCAATGGCAGAATTAACAATCTCTAGGGCTATTACGAGAAAAACTGCCATCAAAAGAAAGAGCCATTCTGTCGCAGACACACGAAAGATTAAGCCAGCCAATACCACCAAGATAGCTGAAACCAAGTGCTTGCGCATATTGCGTTCTTCTTTAAAAGCCGTTATTATTCCTGTCAGAGCAAACTCAAAACTAGCTGTAAATTCTCTATTTTTCCACTTTTTTTGTGGATTATTGTCGCGTAAGTCCATAAGCAGTCAAAATTTCTTCCTGTAATCCAAACATTTCCGCTTCTTCTTCTGGGGTGTAATGGTCATAGCCATTGATATGGAGAAAACCGTGAACAGCCAAGAAACCCATCTCACGTTCAAAACTATGTCCATAATCCTCAGCTTGTTCATGAGCCTTATCAACGGAAATAAAGAGTTCACCGATATAACTATCAAACTCTCCCATCATTTCAGCTAATTCAGGATTTTCAGCCAACTCTTCCTCATCAAAGCTAATATCTAATTCAGGCTTATACTCCAAACTAATGACATCCGTTGGACGGTCTGTATCACGATATTCCAAGTTTAGTTCGTGGCTGCGTTCGTTGGTTACAAATGTAACAGCCATTTCCTTGTCTTCCTTGCCAAGTTTTTCTGCTGCAAAATCTAGCAACTCCAAAGTTTGTTCTTTTAATTTCTCAGAGACTTGTCCAGTCTCGTCAATCATTTCAATATACATAAGATTCTTTAGGAACGGCTATGCTCACTTCAAGCACAGAACCGCTCGCTTCCTTTCACTAACTCATTAGCTTTTTATAGAAATACTCAAATACATAGAATCCTAACTTTGAGTATTTTTAGTTTAATATTAATCACCTCATTATACCATAAGGACACAGAAAAAGCAGACTTAAGCCTAATTGTCTGCTTTTTGTATGGCCTCTCCGTGAATCAATTTACTTATCCAAACTATCCTTAAGACGTTGAATATGAATGGTTAAATAGACCTGTTCGTCCAAACTCAATTCAAAAGTATAACCTGTCTTAATATAGTTAGCAATCTTTTGGGTACAGATAAAGGATTCTGGATAATTTACCCTAACCTGCTCGTAAAGAAAAGCATCATTTTTACCACCACTAACCCCACTCACAATCCGTTGCGCTAGATAGCGAAGATGTGTAATAAATCGGTTATAAGAGAAACTATCCTCCTCCAAATCACAACCAAAATGAAGACGGACAATGTCACTAATTCCAACCACAATTTGAGTCATCTGTCGGTCTTTTTCATGGAGACCCGCATCCTTTTGTGCATTGACAAAATGTAAAGCGACAGAGGCAGCCTCATCATCTGCCAATTTAACTTCTAAATCCTTGGCAATCAAACGAAGAGCTTGTTTTCCAATCTCATACTCCCGAGGGTAAAATTTTCGAACCTCCCAAGCCAAGGGATTCTGCAGAGAAATACCTTCTCCACTTCTTTCAATGGCGTAATGTAGGTGGTCAGCTAGGGCAATGAAAAAAGAGGGATCAAACTTGGTTTGTAAGACCGCTTCAGCAAAAGTAAGGATATTCAAAAAGACCTGCATTTCACCTTCAGGCAAATTGACATAAACACGAGACCATTCATCTACTGCCTCTGTATTTTCCAAAACAAAAGTCTTTTCAATCTTTTCCTTATCAACAAAGTCTCCGACCTTCTTTTGAAAGCCCAGTCCCTTGCCCATGACAATGTATTCCACATTATTATCCAAAGCCTGAACAACATTGTTGTTTAAAATCTTTTCAATCTGCATCATGATCCCTCGTCATTAAAGCGTTTACTTTATTTTACCAAATTTTTAATGAGAAACCTACATACTGTAAACAAAAAGCGCTGGACTTACCAACACTTTTCCTAAAGTTCTGTTCGATTTTCGATAGCTCTTAGCAAGGTCACTTCATCAGCATACTCGATGTCAGAACCAACAGACAAACCACGCGCTAAACGAGTCACCTTGATTCCCGCAGGTTTGAGGACACGTGAAATATACATAGATGTTGCCTCACCATCTGCTGTTGCATTAGTAGCAATGATAACTTCGTCAACCTCGCTATCCATAAGACGAGTAATCAAACTTTTCAAGTTAATATCATCTGGTCCAACACCATTCATAGGGGAAATAAGTCCTTGAAGCACATGGTAGAGACCACGGTATTCCTGAATCTTTTCCATAGCCGAAACATCTTTGGAGTCTTCAACAACCAAAATCTTAGTACGGTCTCTCGTTTCATCTGTACAAATGTTACAGGGATCATCATCTGTCAAACGACCACAGACCGAACAATAAGTCAATTCACGTTTGGCTGCCAAGAGGTTTTTTGCGAAATCATTGACATCTTCATCAGACATGCTAATGGTATAAAAAGCTAGGCGTGTCGCTGTTTTAGCCCCAATTCCAGGGAGTTTTGAAAAACTATCAATCAGCTTCGCAATTGGAGTAGGATAAAGCATGAAGGTCTCCTGTTCTTTATATGATTTTATTCATCTCTTATCTTTTGTCACTGTCATGGATATGTCTTTACCCAAGAACAAATACTCAAACACTATATCACAGAAAAATCCCTCGTGCAAGGCACAAGAGATTTTCATATTTAGTGAGTATTTTGATAAAGTTCCATGATAGCTTTGACTGCAACTTGGGGGCTTTTACTCTTCCAATCAAGAACATGTGGGTACATGATTCCAACAGCCAACTTAGTACCATCTTTGGCGGTCGCATAGGCTACGGCATTAAGATTATATGTTTTTACTGTGTTACCTGAACTGTCTGTCGTATAGGTTTCGGCTGTCCCTGTTTTACCACTAATTGGAATGATAGAACTTGCCATAGCTTTACCAGTCGCAAGGCTAGAACCGGAATTAACGACATCATTAAAGCCTTGTTGGATAATCCCCATCTGCTCAGAATCAAGAGGTAAGGTATTTAATACACGTGTATCTACCGTTGAAGCTAGAGTTCCTAAGCTACCATTAGTACCAGCATCATAGATACCTCCCACAATATGAGGTGCTACACGTTTACCACCATTTGCAATTGAAGCAACATATTGAGCCAATTGAATAGTTGTATAAGAGTCGTACTGACCAAAAGCTTCTGTCAAGACGTTGGCTACATTGTAATTCTTAGAAATATACCCTTCTGATTCTCCAGGCAAATCAAGCCCTGTAGATACCCCCATACCAAAATCAGCGTAGGTATCACGAAGTGTCGTCATGGCCTTATCCATATTGTCAGTCGACAAGGCCATGCCTGGAACATATTGTTGGCCAAGTAGTTTGATTGCAATCTGCACCATATAGGTATTTGATGAATATTCTAGAGCCTGTGTCGCGGTAATAGGACGGCTACCTTGATCTGTAAACCAAGACGTAATCGAGGCTGAACCAGCAATGTTGATTGGTTGGTCAGTCAAGACCTGATTTCCATAGATGGCACCTGAACGCCAACCAGCAGTTAGGGTTGCTCCCTTAACAACAGATCCTGGAATAAAGACATCAGTGATTGTTCCTAAGGCATTTGCTTTAAAATCTTGTGCTCCTTGTTCATGTTTTTGCCCCGCCATGGCAAGTACAGCACCAGTGTCAGCATTCATAACAACTGCATACATTCCTTCAGAATAGGTAGCTTTGTTCTCTGAAATCTCTGAAGAAAGCTGTTGACCTAGGATATCTTCAACTCCTTTTTGGAAATCAAGGTCGATGGTCAACTGCAGATTGTTACCCTTACTTCCCTTTTGAGTGATTTTATCACTATCAACTTCGCCTTCCTTGTCCACTGTAATCTCACGAACAGTATGTTTCCCTTGTAGCTTCTCCTCGTATTCTTTTTCTAGATAAGAGGTTCCTACACGGTCATTAAGGGCATACCCTTTTTTGAGGTATTCCTTGGCATCTTCTTGTGGCAAACCTGCTTCTGAACTTGAGACTTTCCCGATGAGAGGAGACAAGGCTGAATCAACCGTATGACGCTCCCAATCCTTAGCAACCGTAATACCATTAAGTTCCTTCTGTTTAGCTGCTACAATCGCAATTTGTTCAGGCGTCAAGTCTCCTGTTTTCAAGGTGACTGTTGAGAAATTAGAAACAGCATTCATCTGTGAGTAAATGTAGACAATCTTAAGCTCATCCTCAGTGTAATCCACTGCTTCATCAGGAACGGCATCAACAGCATTGTTGTAAATAGTAGCTTCAGCTAATTTATTACCAAACTTATCTGTTTTCTTGTCCTTTGGAAGATCATTAACCACACGTTTGTAGGTGGCAGAATCTGCTAGATAGAAATCGCGTTTCTGGCGTGCTGTTACCTTCGTCTCCGTTAGTGTTACCATGGTCGCTAACTTTTCAGCGACCTTCTTCATAGTATCTGATGACACCAAATTGCTACGTGTAAAGGTGATAACGTCCTTACTCTGGTTGGTCGTAAGAGCGACCCCCTTAGCATCAAAGATTTGCCCACGTTCGCTTGCAATTCTAACCGTATATTTGGAGTTATCCTCTAATTTCTTAGTATAAAACGATTTGTTATAAACCTGCATATAGGTCAAACGTGCAAAAAGCAACAAAAAAAGGACAAAGACTACACCAAAAAGCAAGTAAACACGACGGGAGATGTTTACTGGCTTTCTAGGTTTATTCGCTCGTTTTTCTTTCCGTTTTTGGCGCCGTTTTTCCCATTTTTGACTGAGTTTTTTCGAAAATGATGTCACTTTTTTTCCTCTATGTTCTCATAAAAATTCTCTTTTATTTTATCACAAATAAGCTTTAGCAAACTTAAAAAAATGTCGAAATCTAAAAAAACTTGCCTCAATATAAGACATGTTTTTTTAGATTATAATGACAACTTTTTCATCCAACTAGGAATAGCTTTACTGATATGAGTCGGTAAAACCACATAGGCATTTTTAGCCAGATCATCTGCGATAGCTGAGTGAAGCCAGACAGCAACTGTAACTACTTTATAGGAGTCAATTGAAGCGAATTGGGCCAGAAAACCAGTAATCATACCAGCCAGGGTATCTCCCATGCCTCCTGTGGCTTGATAGGGTCCACCAACTTCTAAATGAGCTACTTTTTCACCTTGATAGACAGCGGTCTTGTGACTCTTGGCAACTAGGATTGTCCCAGCTTGGAACTCTCTCAGGGCTTTCTGAGTGTTAGAAACTGCCTGCTCTGGAATCCTTAAACCAGACAAGCGTTCCCATTCTTTTTGATGCGGGGTGAGAGTAAGATGACAATCTGGTAAGTCCTTCTTAGTCTTCTTAGCCAAAAGATTGAGAGCTGAACCATCAACAACCAAGTTCTGATCTGTCCTAATATTTGCTAGCACCAAGTCCATAGCCTGGCTAGCTGCACCATCCTCACCAAGACCAGAACCGATTAATACCACATCAGCTGCCCTAAGATTATCAAGAAATCTTTCAGTCTCCCTAAGGTCAAAAGCCATGGCTTCAGGGAGATGGGAATGAAGGGCTGTGATATTGTCACGATCCGTAGCTACTGTGACCAGGCCTGCCCCACTATTGACACAAGCTACGGCAGCCATAATGATGGCACCACCATAAGGGTAAAGCCCACCAACTAAAAGCACTCGACCGTAAGAACCCTTATGGGACTCTCTCAAGCGAGGTTTTATCACTTGCCTAGCTAAATCGTCATCAACTTTCATAAACTATCCTTTCGCACTACGAAGAGCAGCTTGATAGGTCTGTTCCATAAGCATGGTAATGGTCATAGGGCCTACACCACCTGGAACAGGCGTGATCATGCCAACCTTATCTTTCACTTGATCAAAATCAACGTCACCACAAAGTTTGCCTTCTTCATCACGGTTGATTCCCACATCAATGACAACGGCACCCTCTTTGACATAGTCTTCTGTTACAAATTTTGCACGTCCAATAGCTACAATCAAGACATCTGCCTTGCTACAAACCTTAGCCAAATGCGGTGTTCGTGAGTGGGTCAAGGTAACTGTAGCATTTTTTTCCAAAAGAAGCTGAGCCATAGGTTTACCAACAATGTTACTACGTCCAATAATAACTGCTGTCTTACCTTCTAATTCAACATTGTACTCACGAAGGATTTCCATAATCCCAGCTGGTGTACAAGGCACCATTTGACGGCGACCATTCCAAAGATTACCAGTATTCATAGGATGGAAACCATCGACATCTTTTTTAGGATCAATAGCCAAAAGAATACGCATTTCATTAATATGATTTGGTAATGGCAATTGAACCAAAATACCATGGAAAAGTGGGTCCTGATTATATTGTTCAATAACCTCAATCAATTCTTCCTCGCTGATACTCTCAGAAAGGTTGACTGTCTGGCTATGGAAGCCAGCCTTTTTAGCAGCACGTTCCTTGTTGCGCACATAAACCTGACTAGCTGGGTTGTCACCAACCATGATTACCACGAGTCCAGGCACAATCCATTCATTTTCTTTAAGACGTGCTACCTTTTCTTGCAATTGATCCTGCATTTTAGCAGCTAGGGCCTTACCATCCATTATTATCGCCATGGGTGTTCTCCAATACATACTTTTTTTTTCAATTATACCATAGTGAGAGCTCTTTGTGACTAAATTTTCTAAATTTTCAAAAAGACATTTCAAATGAAAAACTTAAAAAAGAAGCTGGAGTCACCTTCCAACTTTTTTCTGATTAAGCTTCGTGACTAGTCCACAAAACCATTTTGCTGACTCCAACCCTTAATAACCTTCAAGGTCTTCTGCTGGAATTTGCCACTTTCATACATATGATCTGCACCCGTTAAGGAGACAAGAACGGAATCACGGTAGTTCTTAGCCGTTCTTCTGGCAATATTAGGATGAGTCATCTTATCCTTAGTCCCAGAAATGACGAGAACAGGACATGAAATCCGACTAAAGTCTACGTAAGCTGCTTTTGTCTTATCAAACCAATGGAGGGCCATTTGAGTATAAACTTTTCCTGATTCAGGAACCAAATCAGCAAAAACTTCCTCTTTCAAAGATTCCTCTTGTTCATTCATGCAATACTTGAAAAACTCCTTTTTATACGGAGGCATGGCTTTTTTCCAAAATCCCCAACGTAAAAAGTGTTTGCCAAAACAAGCTAACATGGTTGGATAAAAGGCAAAAATATCTGCTGTTGGTGCTGGTCCCATGAGAATCATACCAGCTACTTCTGTTTTTTCGGCAACCATCTGAGCCACTAAACACCCTAAAGAGTGTCCCAAGATAAGTGGTGGTTGGTCAAGACTTTCAATCAAGGCCACTAAATCATCTCGATAGTCCTGCAGGGTAACAGTCCCAACCTTAGCTAGACACTCTTGATAAGGTAGGTCATGGTAACGAAAGCTAGGTGTATGAACCTTATATCCCATTTGACGTAGACCTGTCGCAAATTCTCCCCAAACATTGCCATCACACCAGGTCCCATGAATTAGGACAATCTCTTTGTTCAAAACCATTCCTTATACATCTCCCTTTTTTGTTAAAAATTTAGATTATTTATCTATCTTATAGTATCACACTTCCAACCTAGATACCTTTATACATTTCTTACAATCGTAAGAAAATGGTCTCTTAAATGAATAAGAGACCATTTTTCTATATATTATTTTATTAGCGATTAGCCTTATGCATTTCTTCCTTAACCGGACAAGAACACTCGCAATCGCCACAAGAGCCTTTGCCTTTGATATAGTGACGGATGCCAAGACCAGCCAAAGCAAAAATAATGAAAGCAATGATAAAGGTAGACATAACAATTCCTCCTAAACCTAAATATGAGCTTCTTGAAGATTATCCAAGCTAATGATTTGATCCTTAATCTGACGTGGTTTACGAACAACAAAGTAAATCATCGTTACTAAAAGTAAGAAAGCAACAAAAGTCCAAATTGTCATTGACTTACCGTACAGGATGACTTGACCAAACTGGTAAAGGATTAAACTCACACAATAAGCTAGACCTGTTTGGAAACCGATAGCCCCAACCGTCCATTTCAGATTGGCCATTTCACGCTTAATAGCTCCAATAGCCGCAAAACATGGTGCACAAAGCAAGTTAAAAATCAAGAAGGAAAAGGCAGCTAAGGAAGAATAATCTCCTCGTAGAGCCTCAGCCAGACCCACCTCACTGCTATTATGATAGAGAATACCAAAGGTGGCAACAACGGTCTCCTTGGCAGCTAAACCTGTAAGAGCCGCAACTGTTGCCTTCCAATTTCCAAATCCGAGTGGGTCAAAAATCCAAGACAAGCCCTTACCTAAAGTCGCCAAAATGCTAACTTCCGTATCTACAGTATGTAGGGTAAAGTTGTAGTTAGACATAAACCAGATAAGAACGGTCAAACTGAAAATGATGGTTCCCGCACGTTTGACAAAACTCATAGCCTTACCAAAAGCATAACGCAAGACTGACATGGCTTTAGGCCAGTGATAGGCAGGCAATTCCATAATAAACGGACTGGTTAAACCACCTAAAAAACTCGTCTTTTTGAGGGCAATACCCGATAGGATAATAGCAGCCATCCCAATAAAATAGGTACTTGGTGCTACTAAAGAATTACTAGGGAAGAAAGCTCCAGCAATCAAGGCAATAATTTCCAACTTGGCCGAACAAGGCATGAAGGTTGCCGTCATAATGGTAATGCGACGGTCCCTTTCATTTTCAATGGTTCGACTAGACATAACCGCTGGCACCCCACAACCTGTAGAAATCAACATAGGAATGAAGGATTTCCCAGAAAGTCCAAAACGACGGAAAATACGGTCCATAACAAAGGCAATACGACTCATATATCCAATGTCCTCAAGCACGCCCAAACAGATAAAGAGCACAAAAATTTGAGGAAGGAATCCTAGTACTGTCCCAATCCCAGCGACAATCCCATCAACAATCAAAGACTTAAGCCAGTCCTGAACTTGAAGATAGTCAAGACCAGAAGTTACCAAATCTGGAACATACTTACCAAAAAGCACATCGTTAGCCCAGTCTGTCCACATGGTTCCAACAGTTTGGATAGATAAGAAATAAACCAAATACATAACTGCTGCGAAAATTGGCAAGGCCAAAATACGGTTGGTGACAATCCTATCAATTTTGTCCGACAAAGTCAGAGCAAAATCTTCTGTATGACTTTGAGCCATCTGACAAACTCGTTCGATAAAGGCATAACGCTCATTAATGACAATTGACTCCGCATCTTCGGTGAAAACTTCCTCAGTGATACGAATGATATCTTTGATTTCTTTTCGTTGGAATGGGGACAAGTCTAGCTCAGTCTCAACTAAAGCATCGTGTTCAAAGAGTTTAATGGCATAAAAACGCGCAGACCTTTGCGGTACCGAATTTCCCAAAACTTCCAAAATTTGTGAAATAGCAGCTTCTAATTTATCGTCATAAATTGGAAAGGCAATATCATCAACTGTAGAGGTTGTCGTATGAGCTGCCTTCTTCACAACCTGATCAACACCAGTTTGCTTGAGAGCACTAGTAGCTACTACTGGGACGCCTAGATGATAAGATAATTTATCAACATTAATCTGTTTTCCCTGAGCCTCTAAAACATCACTCATGTTAAGCGCTAAAGTGACTGGAATACCTGTCTCAATCAACTGCGTTGTCAGATAAAGGTTACGCTCCAAATTTGTCGCATCGACTACATTTAAAATGCTGTCGGCCCTTTGGCTCAACAAATAGTCGCGCGCCACCTTTTCTTCAGGACTATAGGGTGACATTGAGTAAATCCCTGGTAAATCCTGGATTTCTAAATCCTTATTCTTTTTGACCAGACCACTTTTTCGTTCGACAGTAACACCCGGCCAGTTACCAACACGCTGATTGTTCCCTGTTATCAGGTTGAATAAACTGGTTTTACCACTATTAGGATTACCTATTAATGCAATTTCTGTCATTTTTCCTCTCCCTCATCCAGCATGACCACACTAATCATTTGCGCTTCCGACTTGCGTAGGGTTAATTCATACCCTCTCAAGCTAATTTCAAGAGGATCTCCCAAAGGGGCTACCTTACGCAACAACACTCGAGTACGCTTTGTAATTCCCATATCCATAAGACGTCGTTTGGTTTCATTGGCTGAAAAAATATCAGTTACGATAGCCGAACGTCCAACTGGTAATTCTGAAAGAGGTATCTTTTCCTGATCTTCCTCCGCAGGTGCCAAATCAATCTTATCCAGAATCGACGCATCAAAGGCTAAGCGACTCCCTTTAACGATAATAATAGCACTGTTCTTGGTCTTAGTTACCACCTCAATCGTTTCACCGGCAGCCAACCCTAGGTTAGATAAGTGTAAAAGACTATCCTTAGGGAGGTTAATGCCAAGAATCCGGTAAGGCGTTTTTAAGGCCGCATCATATATGAGCATATTTCTTGACCTACTTTATTATTTTTGATATGGCATCATTATAGCATATTTATCCATCTTTTCCGCAATATTATCCTAAACAAGAATGATTCTAGAAAAGCAGAACACAAAAGTCAAAACCACCCGTGAGAACGGGTGGCTTGCTCTTCGGCTGAAAGCCTCTGCTTCCGGCCGAGGCCTAAAGGCCTACCGAATGGTTTCCCTTCAGCACCACCTTTGCTAGCTGACCCGTCTAGCGGGTCTCTTTAAGATTACTTTCTTTTATTCTTCTCACCTGTAAACGGATCATACTCCTCAAAAAGACTGAGCTGATCTGCTATCACGTCTTCTTGTAATTGATTACGAATATATTCTTCAATTCGCTTCTGATTTCG